>JAFWRC010000166.1 GCA_017508825.1 Lachnospiraceae bacterium | reverse complement strand
GTGATCGTATCCGGTGGTGAAAATCTCTATCCGGTGCAGATCGAGGATTACCTGCGTGCGTTTGACAAGATCAGTGATGTGGCCGTGATCGGTCTGCCGGATAAGAGATTGGGAGAGATCGCGGGCGCAGTCATTCAGATCAAGGAAGGTATGACATGTACCGAAGAAGAGATCGAAGAATTCTGTCAGGGACTGCCGAGATACAAACGTCCGCGCAAGATCATCTTTGCAGATGTGCCGCGTAACCCGACCGGTAAGATCGAGAAACCGCTGCTGCGCAAGCGTTACAGTGTAGAACGTCTGGTAGCGCAGGAGAATGAAGGATAAGAGCGACTGTTCAAAACAGCTATAATAAAAAAAGAACATAATACAGCATTGTTACAACGGACGGTCGTAAAAAAGCCGTCCGTTTCATAATGAAGATCAGAAAGAAAGGATGTAATGTTTCGAACAGAAGGAATGAAACGTTACGAAAGGGGTCAGTTTTTTGAAAACACTGGAAGAGATCAAGGAATATTTTTCACATGATAAATATGCAACGCAGGCCACCGGCGCAGAGATCCTGGAAGCATCGGAAGGATACAGCAAAGTGCGGCTGGTCATTAATGAAAAACATATCAACGGTGCCGGTTACGTGATGGGCGGTGTGTACTTTACGCTTGCGGATTTTGCATCGGCGGTAGCGCTCAATCAGGAATTTGATGACAAACTGTATTGTGCGCTCACGGGAAATATCGATTATATTTCTTCGGTGCAGGATGGTGTGTTGTATGCGGAAGCAAGGATATTGAAAGAAGGAAGGAAGATCACTTTCAGTGAAGTGAATATCACGGATGAAGACGGAAAGCTGGTCGCGCGAACCGGTCTGAGCAGTTATAAAGTGATGGATCGAAAACAGTAATTGATAATTTTTTTTCATATTATAAAAACGAATTATAAAAGCGAATTATAAAAACGAGAACGGATGCAACGCTATATGTTGTGTCTGTTTTTTTATGAGTGTTGAAAAATACGAAAAGAAAACCGCAGAAAATCAACATTTTGTGTTGACATAAGGAAGTTATTCAGTTAATATAAAGGCAATTTAAGGGATTACCTTAAACATCATTTTTAATTTATCGTATTATTTTCCAGAAGAGAAGAGGAGAAAAGAAAATGGCAAGAGCAAAGAAGGCTGATGAAGCGGAGAAGAAAGTAACAAAGACCACCGCTGCAAAGAAGACAACAAAGGCGGCAGAGAAGACAACTGCAGCAAAGAAGACAACAAAGGCAGCAGAGAAGACAACTGCAGCAAAGAAGTCCACCGCTAAGGCAGCTAAGGCTCCGGCAAAGAAGACAACGAAGGCAGCAGCAGAGAAGACAACTGCAGCAAAGAAGACAACAAAGGCAGCAGCAACCAAGACCGCTGCAGCAAAGAAGACAACAAAGGCAGCAGCAAAGACAACTGCAAAGGCAGCAACCAAGGCTACCGCAGCAAAGAAGACAACAAAGGCAGCAGCAGCAAAGACAACTGCAGCAAAGAAGACAATTGCAAAGGCAGCAACCAAGGCTACCGCAGCAAAGAAGACAACTGCAAAGGCAGCAGCAACCAAGGCTACCGCAGCAAAGAAGACAACTGCAAAGGCAGCAACCAAAACAACTGCAGCAAAGAAGCCGGCTGCTAAGAAAACTACGACTGCAAAAAAAAAGACAACGAAGTAAATAACGCTTTTCAGAAACTCGAAACAGTTTGTGAGAGTTTATTTAACAAGCCATTAAAGAAGTGCAACGATCGTGAATTGTATCGTGCACTTCTTTTATTTGCCAAAAAGGAACTGGCGGACCGTCCGCAGATCAAAGGAAAGAAAAAGATTTATTATATCTCTGCAGAATTTTTGATCGGAAAACTCCTCTCCAATAATCTGATCAATCTGGGAATCTACGATGAATTAAAAGAAGCGCTGGCAGCAGAAGGAAAAGACTTAAGCAGGATTGAAGAGTGTGAACCGGAACCGTCTCTCGGAAACGGCGGTCTGGGACGCCTTGCAGCATGCTTTATCGATTCCATTGCGACACTGGATCTGCCGGGGGACGGTATCGGCCTCAATTACCATTACGGTCTGTTCAAACAGGTATTTAAACGTAACAAACAGACCGCAGAAAAGAACGACTGGATCGAAGATAACAGTTGGCTGAACAAAACAAATACGACGTTTAAAGTATATTTCGGAAAAACGGCAGTGACATCCAGACTCTATGATATCGATGTGGTCGGTTATCATAAGGGTGTGAACAAACTGCATCTGTTTGATCTGGAAGGGATTGATGAAAGTCTGGTACAGAAGGGGATCGATTTTGATAAGAACAAGATCAAAAAGAATCTGACATTATTCCTGTATCCGGATGATTCGGATGATGCCGGACGGATCCTGCGTATCTACCAGCAGTACTTTATGGTGAGCAGCGGCGCGCAGCTGATCTTAAAGGAAATGAAAGAGAAAGGTTACGATCTGCATCAGCTGCATAAACACGCAGTGATCCAGATCAACGATACCCATCCGACCATGGTGATCCCGGAACTGATCCGCATCTTAACGGAGCAGGAAGGTTTCTCCATGGATGAAGCGATCAAGGTGGTGAGCAGGACCTGTGCGTATACCAATCATACGATCCTTGCGGAAGCTTTGGAAAAATGGCCGATGAAGTTTTTGAAAAAAGCGGTACCGCAGCTGATCCCGATCATCGAAGAACTGAACAGACGCGTAATGGCAAAGTATAAGAATCCGAAGGTATGGATCATCGATGATGAAAAGCGCGTACACATGGCGCATATCGACATTCACTATGGTTTCTCAGTCAACGGTGTGGCAGCGCTGCATACGGAGATCTTGAAGAATACGGAGCTGAATGATTTTTATAAGATCTATCCGAAGAAGTTTAATAACAAGACCAACGGTATCACATTCCGCCGCTGGCTGCTGTCCTGCAATCATGATCTGTCCGATACGATCACATCCCTGATCGGTGACGGTTTCAAAGAGGATGCCAATGAACTGCAGAAGCTTCTTAAGTATAAGGATGATCCGAAGGTATTAAAGCAGATCGAAGCGATCAAGAAGCAGAAGAAGCTGGAACTCTGCGCATATATTAAGAAGGCAGAGGGTGTGGAACTGGATCCGGAAAGCATCTTCGATATCCAGATCAAGCGTATGCATGAATACAAGCGCCAGCAGATGAATGCGCTCTATATCATTCATAAATATCTGGAGATCAAGAAGGGAAAGAAACCGGGCAGACCGATCAGCTTTATCTTCGGTGCAAAGGCAGCGCCGGCGTATGTCATTGCGCAGGACATCATCCATCTGCTGCTGGTATTGCAGAAGATCGTAAATAACGATCCGGAAGTAAACAAATATATGAAGATCGTCTTTGTGGAAAACTACAATGTATCCTATGCGGAAAAACTGATCCCGGCATGTGATATCTCCGAGCAGATCTCCCTGGCAAGCCAGGAGGCTTCCGGTACCGGTAATATGAAGTTTATGTTAAACGGCGCAGTGACACTGGGAACCGATGACGGCGCAAACGTGGAGATCCACGATCTGGTAGGGGATGACAATATCTTTATCTTCGGTAAGAAATCGGATGAAGTATTGAAGCTGCGCGAGAACTACAATGCGGAATATCATGCAGATCAGATCTATGCAAACGATGCAGTGATCAAAGAAGCCGTTGATTTCATCATCGATCCGAAGGTATTAAAGACAGGGGATAAGGCAAGCCTTCAGAGACTGTATAACGAGATCGTCGGTAAGGACTGGTTTATGGGACTTCTGGATCTGCGCGATTATATTAAGGTAAAGGATCAGGCCTTCAAGGCATTTGAAAACCGCAAGAAGTGGCGGCAGATGATGCTGGTGAACATCGCGATGGCAGGATATTTCTCTTCCGACAGAACCATTGCAGACTACAATAGAGATATCTGGAAACTGAAGTAAGAAAACCACATCAGTCAGCTTCCCCTTCAGGGGAAGCCGGAGATGCGGTGTTCTCCTTGCGCAAATTGTTCTATCAAGTTATAATGTTACATATTTCTAAGAAGGAAGTTAGCACGCCGGAAAATACGGCGTTGCAGAGGATTTGTTTTTTATGAGAGTAAGCGGAGTATTATTACCGGTTTTCAGTCTGCCGTCGAAGTACGGGATCGGATGCTTTTCCAAAGAAGCCTATGACTTTGTTGATTTTCTTGCGCAGGCAGGCCAGACCTATTGGCAGGTGCTGCCCATGGGGCCCACCAGTTACGGGGATTCACCGTATCAGTCATTTTCGACTTTTGCGGGTAATCCGTATTTTGTGGATCCGGATGCGCTGGTGCAAAAGGGCTGGCTGACGAAAAAGGAAGTGGAAAAGATAAACTGGGGTGAGGATCCGGCGAAGATTGATTATGAGAAGCTGTATCAAAGCCGTAAGAAACTGTTTGTGAAAGCGTATCACCGGAGCGGGATCGGATCCGATCGGGAGTATCAGGCATTTGTAAAAAAGAATGCGTTCTGGCTGGAAGACTATGCCTTGTTCCGTGTCATCAAGGATGCCAATAAAGGCAAGAGTTTTATGGACTGGGAAGATGCACTGCGTCTGCGTAAGAAAACTGCACTGAAGGCTTTTGCGCAGGAGGAAAAACATGCGGATGCGATAGGGGGCGAGAAGTTTGTGCAGTATCTCTTTTATCAGCAGTGGACGGCACTGAAGCAGTACGCCAATGAGAAAGGGATACAGATCATCGGTGATATCCCGATCTATGTCGCTTTTGACAGTGCAGATACATGGGCAGATCCGAAGCTGTTCCAATTGGATTCCAAGGGCTATCCTACGGGAGTAGCCGGATGTCCGCCGGATTATTTTGCGGCGACAGGACAGCTCTGGGGCAATCCGCTGTATGACTGGGAGTATCATAAGAAGACCGGTTATGCATGGTGGATCCGGCGTATGGAAGCATGTTTTGCGCTTTACGATGTGGTACGCATCGATCACTTCCGCGGTTTTGATGAGTATTATAATGTGCCTTACGGGGACAAGACCGCAGAGTTCGGACACTGGGAAAAAGGACCCGGATATGATCTCTTTGCGGCGATGAAGAAGAAGCTGGGCGACCGGAAGATCATTGCGGAGGATCTGGGCCTGATCACACCCGGGGTACGGAAGCTGGTGAAGAAGACCGGATATCCGGGAATGAAGGTTCTGGAATTTGCTTTTGACAGTAATGAGGATAATGATCATATCCCGCACAATTTTGAACGGAACTGTGTGGTGTATACCGGAACCCATGATAACGATACTGCGGCAGGATGGTTTGCACAATTGAATCGTAAGGATCAGGCATATACAAAGAAGTATATGAATATCAAGAGTGCGAAACACATCGCCTGGGATCTGATCCGGCTGGCGATGGGAAGCGTGGCGGATACCGTGATCATCCAGCTGCAGGATTATCTGGAACTGGGAAATGAGGCAAGGATCAATATCCCGTCGACCCTCGGAAACAACTGGAACTGGAGGATGCAAAAAGGCGTATGCACCGGGAAGCTGGCGGAACGGATCCGGGAGATGACGGAGCTGTACGGCAGAGGCTGTTCTGAATAATCACATAACAAGATCATCGGATCTTTCAACCGCATCGAAAGGTGCGGTTTTTGTTTCATAGAGAAAAATTCTAAATAAGTAAAAAACTTTTATTTTTGGGCAATATAGTGTAAACTAGTGGAGATATATAAATTTTTTGAAAATTTAATAAAAAACCATAAAAAGCAGTCGGACATCCGTATCTGAAGTAGATGAAGAGTAACTAGTCAGAAAAGTTACGATGAAAGATAAGGGAGGCGGCTGCGGAAAGGAAAAAGCCGTGACAGAGGAAAGATTTGCGGAGTGCATGCAGGCCATAGCAAATGGTGACCGCGATGCACTGAAGGAGATCTACGAAGAGTATCTGCCATATCTGTACACCATTGTGTTGGGCGTGGTGCAGCAGAGGGAAACGGCCGAAGACGTGACCAGTGACGTGTTTATCCGGATCTGGAATTCGGCGGCAAAGTTTCAGCCCGGCAGCGGGCATAAGGGCTGGCTGGCAACCATTGCAAGGAATATGGCGATCGACGAGCTGCGAAAACATAAGCGGGAAGTACTTATGGGAGGCGGCGGAGGAGACGAGGAGAACGATGGAGGAGGAATCGAGGATTTCTCTGAACAGGAGACTCCGTCAGAAGGTGTAGAAGATGAAGTTGTAGAACAGCTTTCGGTTATGGAAGCGCTGGACCGACTCAAACCGGAGGAACGAGAGATCGTAGATATGAAGGTTCTTTCGGATATGACATTTAAGGAAATATCGGAAATACTGCAGATCCCGATGGGGACGGTCACCTGGCGATACCAGGCGGCGATCAAAAAATTAAGGAGGTACGGATATGAATAAGTCATTAGAAACCGAATACAAAGAACAAGTCCGTATCGACCTGCCGGATCTGTGGGGCAAGATCGAGGAAAAACTGGATGCACAGACAGTGCAGACCAATGTGACAGAATTTCCGAAAACTGTGGCAAGTGCACAGAACGTTCAGATAGAAAATCAGATAAATAAGACAGAGAAGAAAGAGAAACTGGAAAAGATCTTTGCGGATGAGCCGAAGGCAGAGATCCGAAAAGATAATGTGGTTTCTGTGAAAAAGAAGAGGAACATCCCGTGGCATTACTTCGGCCTGGCGGCAGCAGCCGTACTGTGTATGCTGGTGGTGATCCCGGCGATGAGCAATATGCGGGGGGCAAGCACAACCATGGAGAAAGCACCGTCTGCAAGTGTACAGACAGCCGGAAACAGTACCGGAGCAACCGCGATGGATGCAGCATCCGAGGGGGCAGGGGACTGTGTAGCGTCGGAAGAAATGGCGGAGCCGACAGAGAGTGTCGAGGAAGCGGAAGAGACATTCAGCTATACGGATGATGCGACGCAAGATCTTGCAGAGGTACCGCAGAATGAAACGGATAAGAGAGATACTGCAGGTGATTCTGCAGCAAATAATACTGATAGTATGACACAGGCAGCGGAAGCGGAATCGGTACGCGGGGAAAATGAGGATGCAGACGGAGTGCCCGCTGCGGCGCCGGGCGGCATGGTAAAAGATACCGGAAAATGTGATATCCTTGTGCTTATGAAAGTCAGTGAAGGCACTACCGAGGAACAGCTGTCACAGCTGTTGAAAGATCTTAAGAAGAGTGTGGATCCGGATTTCTCGATCACTATGATCAGCAAGGAGGAAGCGGCATACGCAGATTATATCGATCCGCAAAATGACAGGGCGGCCTCACACCTCATCGTTTTGAACGGGGCAAGGACGGATGATCAGATACTGGAACAGATCGAGTTCCTTTGGCTGAAACTGAAAGATTATGACTATGTTAAAGTATGTGATATCCAGCACAGAGAACTGAATTACGATGATTAATCTGCAGATCACAAAAAACTGCACCGGTAACGGTGCAGTTTTTTGCATTCCGGGAAATTGCGTTGCAATTCCTATATTGAAAAACCCGCGGGGGGATGTGTATTCGCGCATGTTTACAGGATTGCTTTCTTTGAAAGATAACTGTTGCTGTATTCCCGGTTTTCCGTTACGTCTTCGCCGAACCATTCGGGTGGGACGAAGGTCTGTGCCCGTTCGACGCTTTCAAACTCCACTTCGGCGAGGATCAGGGGAGAGAAGGGAGCATCAAAGACATCCAGTTCGATGGTGAGCCCGCTTCCTTCGATCGGGATCAGGTAGCGTTTTTTTCGTATGATATTGCCGTCGGCCTTTTCGATCAGATGGGCATAGGCTTCGGCATTGAGCGGGAGATTGTATTCCTCGCGGGCGAGAAAGCCCTTTCCTTTATAGGTCAGGTAATAGTCATCATCCTCCCGGCGCACCCGTACCACGGGATCGGTATTTAAATAGCCCTGCTCTAAAGTATGGAAAGCATATTGGCTAAGATTTTCCGGTAATTCTTTTATCAGAAACTTTCGTTCGATCTCCATTACACTATCTTTTTCCTTTTCATTTTATATGATTTAGTGTAAACTATTTGAGGACAAAAATCAAAGGAATAGTAACCGAATTCCATAAAAAAAGGGGTCGGAAACCGTATCTATATTAAGAAGAAAACGATACGATCCTGCTTCAGAAAGGAAATATCGTGACAGAGGAAAGATTTGCGGAGTGCATGCGGGCCATGAAGAACGGTGACCGGAATGCGCTGAAGGAAATCTATGAAGAATATCTGCCATACCTGTATTCTGTGGTTTTTGGCGTCGTACAGCAGAAAGAAACTGCGGAAGATGTGACCAGTGAGGTGCTGTTGAAGATCTGGAACTCGGCGGCAAAGTTTCAGCCCGGCATCGGGCATAAGGGCTGGCTGGCGACCATTGCCAGGAATATGGCTGTCGATGAGCTGCGAAAACGAATGCGGGAAGTGGCGATGAGCAGCAGCGGAGATGAAGAGGATGACAGCGGGGGGGTGGAAGAGCTCTCCGGACAGGAGACTGTCGGCGAAGGTGTGGAAGATGGAGTTGTGGAACAGCTCTCAATCGAAAAAACACTGGAGCAGCTGAAGCCGGAAGAACGGGAGATCATCAATATGAAGGTTCTCTCGGATATGACATTTAAGGAAATATCGGAAATACTGCAGATCCCCATGGGGACGGTCACCTGGCGATACCGGGAGGCGATCAAAAAATTAAGGAGGTGCGGATATGAGTAGATCTTTTGAAACCGAATACCGAAACTATATCTGCGCCGACCTGCCGGATCTGTGGGATCGGATTGAGGCGAAACTGGATGAGCAGGAAGCTGCAAAGAAAACAAATGTAACAGAATTTGCGAAGCCGGAAAAAGATGTGAAGCCGGCACGGAAGAGAGCAAAGATTCGATGGCAGTATTTTGGGGCAGCCGCGGCAGCTGCAGTATGTATGCTGGTGGCAATCCCGGTCATCAGGAATATGCAGGGGGCACAGACGACGGCGCCGCAGAGCGCGGATTATGCAGGGAGCGGCAATACGACGGAGATGATCGATTCGCAGGGAACCACACTGACGGAAATGGTACCCGATGATCACCCGTCGGAGATATACGGGCCGAACGGTTTATCCGCATTTTTGTCGGATACCGACAAAAACCATGAAGCGTTGAAGGCAGAACCGTCGGTCGCATTTCGGGTCACCGTTCCAAACAGTCTGTCTGTACGGATTGCCGGTTCTGACAGTTCCGGATCGAAGGGGGGCAACGCTTCAACAGCATCATCAATAACCGTTAAGGATACATACTCCTGTCTTTGGGATTCGGAAAGGGCTGTGCAGGCTCAGGATACATCAGGCTTCTATGCACAGCAGGGATTGACAGGGATGAGTATGGCGCAAGCGCAAACGGATACCATAAGTTATAAGAGCGTTACATTTGTGGTGGCTGTTCAGGACGGCACAGGCAAAGATGAGATGGATCAGGTACTGAAGGCGCTGCTTCTGTATAAGGATCCGGCGATCAGCTTTGAACTTACCGCTGCGACAGGTACGGAAAAAAACTATGGTCAGTATACGCTGACCATGAGCGGAGATATGACCCCGGCGCAGCTTTCGGATCTGAAACAGAGTGTTTGCGAGATCATAGGAAAACATGATTTTGTTACCATGATCTTTATGAAGAGCACAACGGCTGTGCCGGCCACAAACACGACCAACCGTAATAGTACAACATCCAGTTTGATCATCGTAAAATAAACGGACCAATGTTTGACATATTTTATAATGTAATGATACGCCCGGTGGAGTATCTGATCGAGATCATCTTTACGATCATGTACAGTCTGCTGGGCCATGAAGGATATACGCTGATCGGAATGAGCATTGCCGTCAGCACCCTGGTACTGCCGCTCTATGCGAGGGCGGAAGCGATACAGGAAGAGGAACGGGAAAAGCAGAAGTCGATGGAGCGCTGGATGGCGCATATCAAGAAGACTTTTACCGGCGATGAGCGTTATATGATGCAGACGGCCTATTTCGCAGAAACAGGCTATAAGCCCCTTTATGCTCTGAAGGGGACTTTGTCATTGCTTTTGCAGATCCCGTTTTTTATGGCGGCCTATCATTTTTTATCCCACCTGCAGATCCTGTCCGGTGCGGCTTTCGGACCGATCACGGATCTGGCGGCTGAGGACGGACTGATCTGTATCGGAACACTCCGGGTCAACCTGCTCCCGGTGCTGATGACCGTGATCAATGGGATCTCCAGCGCGATCTATACCAAAGGCTTTACGTGGAAACAGAAGCTGCAGCCCTATGTGCTGGCGGCGGTTTTTCTTGTGCTGCTTTATCGCAGTCCTTCCGGGCTGGTCTTGTACTGGACGATGAACAATATCTATTCCCTGTGCAAAAATATCGTGATGAAGTATGTGAAAGACACCAGACGCTTTCTGGCGATGCTGTCCGCCGGGATCACCGTGGCATATCTGATCTTTCTTGGCGTATCCGGCAAGATCGCGGGTGTGCTGGAGCGGAAGGATTTTGAGGCACTGGTACTGTACGGCATCGGCGCGCTGATCCTTTGCGCGGCGTTTCTGGTATGGGCATTTCACAGGATCTTCGGGAAGCGCTCTGCGGCCGGGGATGGCGCAGATAAAGCAGTAAAAGAAGCACCCGACTATGTGTTTGTCATGGAGCTGGCGCTTACGGTCCTTTTGGGATTGTGGCTGCCTATGACGCTGATTGGGGATGCGCCGCAGGATTTTTATGTGACGGATCATACCATTTCACCGATCCATTATGCCTTTACCACGGTATGTGTGTTTGCGGGGACCTTTCTCTTTTGGGGGAACATCATATACGGCATGCTGCAGAAACCGAAGCGGCGGATCTACGGCGGCATCCTGTTTCTGATGAACCTGGTCTTTTTGCTGGATGCCCTCTGCTACAAGGCGGAGATCGGATCCATATCCACGATGCTGGCTTTTGATGTGATCCCGCATTACGAAAAGATGCCGAGGTATCTTAATCTGGTGATCCTTCTTCTGCTCTTTGTGACCGGAAGCCTGTTGTGGAAAAAAGCCGGGAAGCTGTGTGGCAATCTGATGCTGGTGGTCGTATTGGCATTGCTGTTTATGTCCGGACAAAAGATCGTGACGACCCATCGGACACTGGAAGTTTTGCGGGAGCAGGACAACGGAGAGCGGGAGGGGCCGGAGATACACTTAAGCCAAAGTGGAAAGAATGTGGTGGTGATCATGCTGGACCGCGCGATCGGCGCGTATTTTCCGTATTTCCTGGAAGAAATGCCGCAGCTGAAAGAGCAGTTTGCGGGCTTTACCTACTATCCGAATACGGTGAGCGGCGGGCTGGCGACCAATACCGGCGCACCGGAACTGTATGGCGGGTATGAGTATACACCGGAGGCGATCAATCAAAGGGATCAGGAACCGCTGG
>JAFWRC010000165.1 GCA_017508825.1 Lachnospiraceae bacterium | reverse complement strand
CTGGAAGATGCGATCTATGCCAAAAGTAAATCCGGGGATACGCCGTACGAGTCACAGAATGTTCCAATCTGCGTGATCATGGTACTGAATTGTCCGTGGGATGAGGATCATGGCTGGGCAGCAGCTTTTGTGGATGAAAAATTCGTGAAAGTCGATAGTGATATCGTGGATTGTGTCTGGCTGGATTGAGAAGACAGGAATATGATAAAAGCATATATAGCGTTCGCGCAAAAGCAGAATAGGAAAAAAGCAAAGCACAGAAGTTCTGAGCTGGGGAATGCGATGCTGGAGGAGCGTTTTCCGGGGAAGGGATACCAGACGCATCAGAAGCGGTATCATTATCGGAGAAGCGCGGAGTATCGCAGGGAGGTGCAGGAACTGTGCAGCAGGGATGAGGAGTATCAAAAACTCATCCACGGCGGCCTGTTGCCGGAGGACACGGTTTTTTATAACGAGAACCGTGAGTGGATCGAGCGGATGGCATCCGAAGGGATCAGGAGTTTTTCGGCGGAAGAAGTGGCAGCCTACCGGAAACGGATGTCGATGGTCGACCACGTGCCGGAGAACCTTGTGGATCTCTACCCGGCAGCCCGTGTGTTAAATCGGAAATTTGTTTTGCATATCGGCCCGACCAATTCGGGAAAGACCTATCATGCCATGCAGGCGCTGATGGAGGCTGGCGGCGGTGTCTATCTCGGACCGCTCAGGCTGCTGGCTTTTGAACAGTATGAGCGGATCACGGGGCAGGGCTATGCCTGTGATCTGGTGACCGGTGAAGAGGAACTGCACAATGAGGGTGCCACGTTTCAGGCGTCCACCATCGATGTACTGAATTTTGAGACGCAGTATAAATGCGCCGTGATCGACGAAGCGCAGATGATGACGGATGAGTTTCGCGGCGGGCGATGGACGGCGGCGATCATGGGCATCCTGGCAGAGACGGTCCATATCTGCGCCGCGCCGGAAGCGGAAAATATCTTAAAGCAGATCATTAAAGAATGCGGTGACGAATATGAAGTGATCCGGCATAAACGCTTATGTGCTCTGGAATGCGATAAGGATTACTGCAATTTCCCGAACGGGATCGAAAAAGGGGATGCGCTGATCGTGTTTTCCAGACGCTCCGTGCATGCCGTGGCGGCAGAGCTGCAGCGCCGGGGATATAAGTGCAGCGTGATCTATGGCGCGCTGCCCTACGATGTGCGGCATGAGGAATCCCGCAAATTTGCGGAAAAAGAAACAGATGTCGTGGTGGCAACGGATGCCATCGGTATGGGACTGAACCTTCCGATCCGCCGTGTCATCCTGATGGAGACCAACAAGTTTGACGGTGTCGGCAGACGGGAACTGCGGCAGACAGAGATCAAGCAGATCGTCGGACGCGCCGGCCGGGCCGGTATCTTTGATAAAGGATTCTATACGGTGAACCTGGGAAATGAACTGGAACTGCCGGATCTGAAGGCAATGGCAGAGAGCAGGACGCCGGCACTGGATGAGGTGAGGATCGGGTTTCCCAAGAGTCTTCTGGGACTGGAAGGCAAAGTTTCCGAGCTTCTGGAGCAATGGGACAATATCCCTGTGGTACAGCCGTTTGTGAAGGCGTCCGTAGAACGTGAGATCAAGCTGGCTAAGATGCTGGAACTGTATACGAATGATAAGGAACTCATCTACGAGCTCATTACCATACCCTATGACGAGACCAGGGAAAATCTTCTGCAGCGCTGGCACGGCTTTGCGGTTACGCTCATCCGGGGACAGGAACTGCATTTCAATATCGGGTACGGCATTGATACGATCCGGGACGGGGAACGGCTCAAAGAAGCAGAGGGGATGTACGAGGCCCTGGATCTGGAGTATCAGCTGAGCAAGAAATACGGGGATGACGATACATCCGATGCGATCATGCAGCAAAAATCCGTGATCTCCGAGGAGATCAACCGCTATCTGGCAAAGCAGGCCCTGAATGAAAAGACCTGCTCTGTATGTGGCAGGACACTTCCCTGGGACTACCCGTACGGCAGGTGCGCGAAATGTCACAAGAGAGTGATCCGCAGGAGCTGGCATTAAGGAAGAATGGGATATTTCCGGGGGGAGTATGCTGCCGGAGTAAATGGCGCAAAACGTCAACGAACCACATAATGTTGAGGAGATCTGCATGGAGAATACGAAGATAAACAGCGGATTGATATATACCAACGAAAAATGTGTCGGCTGCAATAAGTGCATCAACGTATGCAGCGCGATGGGCGCCTGTATATCGACAGAAGCAGACGATAACGGGAGATCGCGTATCAATGTGGATCCGGATCGTTGTGTGGTGTGCGGCGCCTGCTTTGATGCCTGTGAGCATCAGGCCAGGGAATACAATGATGATACGGAAGTCTTTTTTCATGATCTGGCGGCCGGTGAGCCGGTCTCTGTTCTGATTGCCCCTTCGTTTCGGGCGAATTATCCGGAGGAATATGAAAAGGTCCTTGGCGGTCTTAAGAAGCTTGGAGTAAAGCGTTTTATCAACGTTGCGTTCGGGGCGGATATCACCACCTGGGGATATATCAAATATAGTTTGGAGAATGATTTTATCGGCGGGATCTCACAGCCGTGTCCCGCGGTTGTAACGTATATCGAGAAATACCTTCCGGAACTGCTGCCGAATCTGTTCCCTCTCCAGAGCCCCTTAATGTGTGCGGCTATTTATGCCAGAAAAGAGCTGGGGATTACGGACCGTTTTGCATTTATCAGTCCATGTATCGCTAAGAAGCTGGAGATCGAAGATCCGGAGAATAAGGGGCTGGTCTCCTATAACGTCACATTTCATCATCTGATGCAGAAAGTGCGGAAAGAACAGATTTACGGAGAGCCTGTGAATGATGAGGTGGAATATGGTCTGGGAACGATCTATCCGATGCCCGGCGGTCTGAAAGACCATGTCCGGTGGCTGCTGGGCGAAGGCGTTTTTATCCGCCAGCTGGAAGGCGAGCGGCATATGTATGAATATCTTAAGATGCACGCAAAGGATATAGCGGAGAGAAAAATCCCGTTTTTCTTTATTGACGCGCTGAATTGTTCCGAAGGATGCCTGTGCGGTACAGCTACGGATCCGGATCTGGCGATATCGGATCAGGCATTGTTTAATCTGCTGGGTATCCGGGAGCGTGTGAAAAAAGATAAGGGAGAAGATGCCGTTTCCAGAAACCTGTCGCCTGCACAGCGGCTGGAAGCGCTGAATAAGCAATTTGCTTCACTTGATCTTGCCGATTATATGAGACATTACCGGGACCTTTCCAAAGAATGTGTGATCCGGATCCCGAATCTGAATGATTTTGAGCATATATATCGGTCGATGGGAAAAGAGATCGGGGAGGCAAGGACGATCAACTGTACATCCTGCGGGTATAATACCTGTAAAGATATGGCAATTGCCATCTATAACGGTTTCAATCACAAGGAAAACTGTGTGCATTATCTGAAAAACGCCGTGGAGAGTGAACAGCAACAGCTGGTCTATCAGGCGCAGCATGATGAGATGCTGGATATCTTTAACCGGCATTATGCTATGGAATTCCTGGCGAAGCAGCAGACCTGGGATCGTTTCAGCATTATTGTCATTGATATCGATGGCTTCAAGGGGATCAATGCGACCTACGGACATGCGATCGGGGATGAGATCTTAAAACACGTCGCATTGGAGCTTAAGATGCTGGCGCTTGAGAATAAATGGCTGCTTTCGCGCTACGGCGGCGATGAGTTTATGCTCATGATAAATGAAGCGATCACGGAAGAGCATGCTGCGCTGAAAGCGATAAGGGATGTTTTTGAGAAACGTGTAGAAGTGGGGAAGAATGACCGGCTGCAGCTGTCCGTCAGCATCGGCGTTTCGAATGCCGGGCGAAGTCTGAACATAGAGGAGCAGATCAATAATGCGGAAGAGGCCATGTTTGTGACCAAGAATATGGGACGGAATTCGGTCTTCTTTTACAATGCGGAACTGCAGGAAAAGGCAAAGAAGGAAAAGCACATACGGGAAAAGGTGCTGGAAGCATTTGAGAATGACGGATTCTATATGGTATATCAGCCGAAGGTGGATGTGAAAAGCCTGACTCTTTGCGGTTATGAGGCGCTGGTGCGTATGAAGGAACCCGGATTGTATCCCGGACAGTTTATTCCTGTGATCGAGAAAAACGGCTGGATCTGGCGCATCGGCCGTATCACGACGGAGCTGGTGGTCCGGCAGCTTGCCGCCTGGAGAGAGGCCGGATTTACGCTGTATCCGGTATCGGTCAATTTTTCCAGCGCCCAGATGGGCGATTCCGGATATGTGGATTTCCTTAAGGGATTACTGGAGAAATATAAGATCGAGCCGAAATATGTCGAGATTGAGATCACCGAAGGCATTTTCCTGGAGCATTCCGCGCAGGCAGATGATCTGTTTTGTGAACTCGGGAATATGGGCATCCGCTTATTGATGGATGATTTTGGCACGGGATATTCCTCCCTGGGGTATCTGACGTACATTCCGGTGGATGTGGTCAAGCTGGACAAATCGCTTGTAGATAATTATCTGGTCGAGGGGAAAGATGCCTTTATTTTGAATGTGATCAATCTGATCCACTGTCTGAACAAGCAGATGATCGTGGAAGGCGTTGAGGAGTGCTGGCAATATGAGCGGCTCAGGGAGTTTGAGGCGGATTCCATACAGGGATATTACTTCAGCAGACCGCTGCCGGCAGAAGAAGCAATCCGCTTCCGGCCTCGGAATGATGAGCCACAGGAGCCACAGGGACGGTTCTTTGGCCCAAAATGAGCCAAAGGGACGGTTCTTTGGTCCAAAATGAGCCGGAGAACCGTCCCCGTGGCTGGTCATGGTGATCTTCCGGCCTCGGAATGATGCAGATAAAAAATGCGGGACATAAAAAAGTTCCGCATTTTTTATTGACAAAAACAACATTCTTTCTTACAATTCGATATATGAACAGATATTCATATGAAAAGGAGAAATTGTATGAAACTGAAAAACTTTGTAAAAGAGGGACAGAAACTGCCGTTATTCGGCGTGGGACCATTCATTGTATACGGTATGGCTATGGTAAATGCGATCGGGATCCTTTTGTTGAGTTATGTGTTTAAGGTCGGGATTTTGGGAGCACCATGGACGCTTGTGTTTTGGATTGCCGGTGGTTTGCTGATCCTCATGGGAGGCGGCGTATGGTTTACTGGAGCGCTTCGCTCGGATATGGATACCTCCATAACAGAGAATAAACTGCAGACAAAAGGTATTTATTCGTGGGTAAGAAACCCTATGTACAGCGGATGCTGGATGATGATTGTCGGGACGACGCTTATGTGGCATAATGCCTGGACACTGGTGCTGCCGTTGATCGATTGGGCGATCATGACAATAGCGCTGATCAACACCGAAGAAAAATGGCTGCTTGATCTGTACGGAAAAGAATATGCGGAATACAAAAGACGGGTGAACCGGTGCATCCCCTGGTTTCCGAAGAAGTGAGCCACAGGGACGGTTCTTTGGCCCCAAATGAGCCAGAGAACCGTCCCCGTGGCGGGTATGTGGATTGTCTGTTGCGGGCAACTGACGGTAGCAGACATTCCACGCGGTGGTGCTTGTTTGCGGCAGTAAACGGTATTATAATCATCAGGAACATTGAGCCATAGGGACGGTTCTTTGGCCCAAAATGAGCCACAGGGACGGTTCTGTGGTCCAAAATGAGCCGGAGAACCGTCCCCGTGGCTGGAAATGAGCCGGAGAACCGTCCCCGTGGCGGGTAGAGCAGATTGGCGCTGCACAGGAAAGGGAGAAGAGAACAGGACGGAAGTTGCTGCAAGGATGAGAGTGAAGTGTGCTTTTTGCGGAGCAATCTATGATTATAATATGAAT
>JAFWRC010000164.1 GCA_017508825.1 Lachnospiraceae bacterium | reverse complement strand
TCCCAGCCTGCGGTATCTGCTGCGGACAGAAGCAGGTAATCCACTTCGTCGGTGATGAAGCCCTGCGCTGCCTGGATCTGCTCATCATTCTTCAGGCTGTATGCAAACTTTGCATCATAGCCGTTATCCGCATTGAACATATTCTGCAGGTCTCTGTCGTTTGCGGTACGGTATCCGGACTCGTTCGGGTCATTGTTGATGATACCAACCTTGATCAGCTCACCGCTTGCAGATGCTGCCGGTGCCGTTTCAGTGGTGCCGGAAGAACTGCTGGAGCTGGAACTGGAGCTGCTGGAGCTCGAACTGCTGGTGGTCGTTGTAGCCGGTGTGGTGTTGCCGCCACAAGCTGCCATCGAAACTGTCATCAATGCTGCGCTCAATAATGCAACTGCTCTTCTTTTCATTTTGTATCCTCCTTTTGATATGCGTGGCACGACTTTGTCATAATCTCGTTACAATCGCACCTCCCTTTACAAGTCTAATCTTAATTTTTCGGAGGGTAAAATTACATAGGAAATTCTATCGAAAAAGTTGAAATTTTTACGATTTGCACAGAGCTTTTATTGATTTTCACCAATTTCACCCGTTTTTTTACAGCAAAACGGCAAACGCACGTAAATTCTCGTGCCCGTTTTTTGTTCACTTTGTATAGAGATCCCGTATTCCGTGCCAAAATCCAGCTGTATTCGTTCATTCACATTGAACAGACCGTAGATCTCAGTCTCTGCAGGCGCTTTTTTGATCAGACCGTCACGGACTTCCGCCAGACGTTTTTCATCCATTCCGGCCCCGTTGTCTTCCACGCAGATCACAAAACCGTTTTCCTTCTCCGCATCGTCCTGCGCGTACAGACGGATGGCGCCTCCGCCCCGTTTGTTCTTGATCCCGTGATAAAGCGCATTTTCCACCAGCGGTTGCAGCGTGATCTTGGGGATCCGGCAATCCATATATTTCTCATCAATGTCGATCGTGTAGGTTAAGATATCCTGATAGCGGATCTGCTGGATCTCCAGATAAGACCGCACATGCACCAGTTCATCGCGCAGACTGATCTCGTCCCGCCCTTTGCTCAGGGATGCGCGGAAAAAATCGGAAAGCGAACGGGTCATGCGGATAACCTGCTCCTCATCCTTCGACTCCGCCGACCATACGATCGCATCCAGTGTGTTATAGAGAAAATGCGGATTGATCTGTGCCTGCAGAAGCTCGAATTCTGCCCGCCGCAGCCGCTCCTGCTCCGCGCGTACCTGCTCTTCGATGGGACGTGCGATCGCTACCGGCGCGACCCAGGATACCACGATCGCCATCACGACCACAACGATGACCAGCACGACCGACATTTTCAAAAACAGATCGTTCGCCCGCTTATTCTCTTCCTGTTCGGCCATCAGCAGCCGGTTTTCTTCATAGATATATTCGTTAACGGTATTTTCGATCAGACTGGTGATGATCTGCACATCGTTTTCCCAGATCAGGATATTGCTGTCATATTTATTCTCATAATTCAGGTTTTCTTCGATGCGTTCGATATAGATCTTCAGATTGTTCAGATATTTTGCGCAGTCACTTAAGCGCTTTGCATTATCACGGTCATCCGTCAGTTCCACCAGCCGGTCGATCACGCTCTGCGCATCCGTCAGCAGCTGCGGCAGGGTAGTATCCTCCGGCTTGACATTGCCGGCGATCAGCAGATAGGTTTCCAGATCAAAATCCTTCTTAAAATCCGTATTGAAACTGCCGGCCGCTTCGATACTGCCGAGCATGGTCTCATAGCGCTGGTTGACATTGTGATTGTGTACGAGAAAATAGACCAGGGTGATGATGTACGGAAGGATCAGCAGAAGATAGGACAGGCGGATCCTGCCCGACAGACCGGTCTTCATACTTCATCCTTCCTGTCCCGGTACTGGGACGGTGTCATGCCGGTCTGTTTCTTGAATACAGAAGAAAAATAATGCGGATCCGGATAGCCCACCATTTCCGCGATCTCACTGCTGCGCTTCTTGCTGGTGTCCAGCAGGTTCATAGCCACCTTGATCCGGTGATCCGTCAGATATTTCGTAAAGGACTGCCCCGTCTCTTCCTTAAATACAGTGCTTAAATGATTCGGGCTCAGACCGATATGCTCTGCCACTTTGGTCAGGCTTAAATCTTCCTCGGTATAATGCTGCTCCACATAGGAAAAGACCCGGTAGATCACCTCCCGGTATTCTTCCGCGCTCTCATGCATCACCCCTCCCGGCTGCTTTGCCACCATCTCATCCAGTACTGCCGAGAGTTCCTCGCGGCTGATCGGCTTCGTCAGATATTTTGCCACACCGATCTCAATCGCCGTGCGGGCATATTCAAATTCCTCATAACCGGTAAGCAATATGATCTGCACGTCCGGAAACAGTTCCTTTGCCTTGCTGCAAAAGGTCAGCCCGTCCATAAAGGGCATCCGGATATCACTGATGATCAGGTCCGGTTTCAGCTCCCGCACCTTCTCAAGCGCAGTCTCTCCGTCACCTGCCTCGCCGCAGAGTTCACATTGATGCGCTTCCCAGTCGATATTCTTCTTTATGCCTTCGCGGATGACAAACTCATCCTCCGCCAGAAAAACACGCAGCATAACCACCAGACCCCAAAGTAATGTAACCCTTTACAACAATTTTTATGATAAGTGGTTTTGCCCCTTTGGTCAAGTACCTGTGGAATTGTGAAAATTCAATGTCTTATATTGACATGCCATTCCTTCCGTGCTATTTTTTTATAATCTGTTTTAAGATAAACATTTAATACTAAACGAACGAAATGGTGAATGTGTATGAAAAAATCGAACGAGACCAGAAGTGACTGTCTCTTGTGGGGCCGAAAACTCAGGGGCTTTTTTAAGGCATTTTCGGACGAGTACCGCAAAGACTACGGACTCAAGCAGATCGATCTGGAGATCCTGTTCTATCTGCATTACAATCCGGAAGCATCCATCGGCGAGATCAGCCGGAACCAGAGCCTGAACAAGGGTCAGCTCTCGCTGGCAATGACGGATCTGAAGGAAATGGGCTATATCGATGCCGTAGGAAGCGAACAGGACAAACGTTACCAGATCTACCATCTGACCCCTGCAGCGGAAAAGCTGTGGGAGAGGATCGTTGCTTCGAAAATGCAGATGCGCGACAAGCTCTACGAAGGCCTTACCGATGAGGAAAGAGCAACGTTTGAGAAACTGGTAAGACACATCGGTGCGAACATCGACAGGATGCTGGAGGAAAAACAATGAAAAAGATGAAGTATATGCAGCGCAGATTGCTGGGGGCCACCGTAGCAGGATGTCTCCTGCTCTCCGCCTGCGGAGAAAAAGAAACCGAAACAACAACTGCGGAAACTGAG
>JAFWRC010000163.1 GCA_017508825.1 Lachnospiraceae bacterium | reverse complement strand
GAGAATTTTGATTCGAAGCTTTCCAATGGTGATTATCTTTTCGTAGGGGTATATCCATTAAGAGGCAGTTACAGGGTTTATGCCGGGGATCCGGCGAATGAGAACAATATGCTTTATCCGGAATGGAAGTATACGAGATTGGAAAAGAAATGAGAAGCATCCTGACGGATCGGAAATAGGAGATAAGTGGGGATGAGGGTAGAAAAATATATCAAAGGTGCGGTCAGACAATTCGCCTACTGGTTTGCGCATGGGACGATCGGAGGCGGTTTGCTTGCGGGGATTGATTATGCCAGTCAGCTGCAGGAAGAGAGTTCGTTTGCAGAGCAGGCATTTGTGATCTTTATGAACCATCTTGAGTATGATGAAACCGGCATCACAAATTATAAACAGGCCGAATACAGAGCTGCTCAGTTTGTTCGGAAATACTTCGATGCTTCCTATACGGTGGATCCGCCGTTTGAAGATTGGGAAACAGAAGGGGATCCGGTGAGCGAGAAAAGCTGGAATCAATGAGATTCGCAACGGAGAAGAGAGTATATGTCGGTTCTGATCTATGGTATTGATGATAATGCAAAACAGTTTCATACCTTGACCGTTTCCGGTGAAGCAACGTTTCATAAGATATGGGAACCGGCAATCCAAGAGCTGGAGCTGAAACGGATCGGGGATCAGAAATGGCTGTACCGGAAAGATCTGCCGGAGATTCGGGAAGAATTTCGGCAGATCCTTGTTTATGCGAAGGAAAACAACCTGGATGGTGTTACGAAACACGCGGCTGATATAATCGAACATCTGGAAGAATATTGGAATGTATCCGCACCGGATGCAGAACGGCTATGGATGGGATGAGCCATAGAACCGTCCCTGTGGCCCTTGGATGGGATGAGCCATAGAACCGTCCCTGTGGCCCGGAAATGAATTGGAGAGAAGAACGAAGTGAACATACTGAATTTGGAAAATGTTTCGAAAACGTATATGTCCAAAAAGGTGCTGAGCAACGTCTGCATCGGGATCGATGATGAAGATAAGATCGGTGTAGTCGGCGCGAACGGTACGGGAAAGTCAACGATACTGGGGATCACGGCGGGGGCGATCGAAGCGGATGAAGGCGCGGTTGTAAAGGGAGCGGGGATACGGATCTCTTATCTGCCGCAGGAGCCGGTGTTTGATGAAAACAGGACGGTACTGGAGAATGTGACAGCTGCGATCTATGCAGGTGAGGATCATTGGGACAAAATGGGAGAGATCAAGGCTAATCTTGCAAAGTTTGGTATTGATGATCCGGAATGCAGCCCGGCGATTCTTTCGGGCGGTCAGAAAAAACGTGCAGCACTGGTAGGGGCAATTATGACACCGGCGGATCTGCTGATCCTGGATGAGCCGACCAACCATCTGGATTCCGAAATGATCGAATGGCTGGAGGAGTATCTCAAACGGTATCGCGGCGCAATCTTTATGGTGACGCACGACCGTTATTTTCTGGATGAAGTGACCAACCAGATCGTCGAGATCGATAAAGGGAATGCATACCGCTATACAGCTAATTACTCCGGATATCTGGAACTGAAAGAGCAGCGGATGGATTATGAGCAGGCTGCGGAACGCAAAGCGGCTGCATTATATAAAAAAGATCTTGCATGGATGCTTCGGGGGGCGAGGGCACGTTCCACCAAGCAGAAGGCGCATATCAAGCGCTTTGAAGAACTGAAGGATCGGAAAAAGCCGGAAGAAGAACGGGCAATGGAGCTGAGCTCGCTTTCGGTGCGTATGGGAAATAAGACGATCATACTGGACGGACTTACCAAAAAGTACGGGGAACGGATACTGTTCTCCGATTTTTCATATCATTTCAAAAAGCTGGATCGCATCGGGATCATCGGGCCCAACGGCTGCGGGAAAACGACTTTGTTAAAATGCATCACGGGTGATGTGATACCGGATCGCGGAACGATCGAGATTGGCCAGACGATCGAGATCGGATATTTCCGGCAGGATAATGTGGCAGTCGGAACAGGCGGGGAAGCTGCCGGGAAAACCATTGATGAAAACATGCGTGTGATCGATTACATCAAGGAAACGGCGGAGTATATACATACGAAAGACGGGCCGGTTTCGGCATCATTGATGTGTGAACGCTTTCTCTTTGACGGAAATATGCAATATGCGCCAATCTCCAAGCTGTCGGGTGGCGAACGCAGAAGACTTTTCCTGTTGAAAGTGCTGATGGGCGCGCCGAATGTGATCGTGCTGGATGAGCCGACCAATGATCTGGATATCGCGACACTGCGTATTCTGGAGGATTATCTGGATACGTTTGCGGGCATTGTGATCACGGTATCGCATGACCGGTATTTTCTGGACCGTGTGGTCACGACGATCTTCTCCTTCGAACCGGATGGCAGTATTCTTCGGAGTGAGGGCGGTTATTCCGAGTATCTGGAGAAACGAATGGAATCTGCAATACCGGCGGATAAACCAAAGGCAGAAAAGCAGACGGAGAACCGGGATGCCGGCAGGACGCGTGAGAAAAAGAAACTGTCCTTTAAAGAGCAGTATGATTATGATCATATCGAAGAAGAGATCGAGACATTGGAAAAACGCAGCGAAGAGCTGGAACGCCTGATGGCGGATGCGTCTTCGGATTATTCGAAACTGATCGAACTCGGAAAAGAAAAAGAGGAGATAGATCAGGAAATCGAACAGAAATTTGAACGTTTTATGGAATTGCAGGAGCTGGTCGATAAGATCGGATGAGCCATAGGGACGGTTCCTTGGTTCAAAAGGAGCCGGAGAACCGTCCCCGTGGTACAGGGGGAAAATAGTATGAAAAAGAAGACGGTTGCGGCATTGTTTGCGGCAATCCTGCTGATGACCGCATGCGGAAATGAGAAAGAGGTCCATTTGGAAAAAGTCGATGTAGCTGTTCTCGACCAATATCAGGGCATGTCGGCAGAAGAGATCGTGGCATCTCTGACACTTGAGCAGAAAGCAGCACAGATGGTGCAGGGGGCTTTTTACAACGTAAGCTATGAGGATATGCAGCATTATGACTATGGTTCCGTGCTCTCCAAGTTTGAGACGTTTCCGAATCCTACGGCAGAAGAGTGGTACGGGATTGTAAGTGACTATCAGACGAGTGCGCTTTCTTCGGAAGCAGGGATCCCGTACATCTACGGTCAGGATAGTGTCCATGGAGTAAATTTCGCATACGGTTCTGTGATCTTTCCTCAGAATATAAATATCGGCGCAGCGAATGACGCAGAGCTGACAAAGGAGTATGGAGCACTCGTCGGTTCGGATATCGTGCATACGGGGATGCTTTTGAATTTTTCGCCCTGTGTAGATGCAGCGCAGGATCCCAGATGGGGAAGGACTTATGAGTGTTTTTCAGATGATAATGAAGTGATCCGGAATCTTTCCACGGCTTATGCGGAAGGCCTTTTATCAGCGGGGGTAGTGGTCTGTGCGAAGCATTTCTTCGGAGGCGGATACACAAAATACGGAACCGGAGAAGAATCGGATAATACCATAAGGATCATTGATCGTGGGGATGCGCAGATGTCACAGGAACAGATCGATGCACAGCTATCCGTATATGAAAGTCTTGTAAATGCCGGGGTACAGTCCATTATGGTTTCGCACTCATCCCTGATGGGAACGAAGATGCACGAAAACGAAAAGTATCTGAGTTACCTGAAAAACGATCTGGGTTTCGAAGGCTTCCTTCTTTCGGACTGGGACTCGATCGAGAAATGTTCCGGGGCGGATCTGAAGGAAAACGTAATTCTCTGCGTAAATGCAGGGATCGATATGCTGATGGAAGCAGACCACTATGAGGAGTGCAGAAAGTATATTGTTGAAGCGGTGCAGGAAGGCGCGATCAGTGAAGAACGCGTAGACGATGCTGTTACAAGGATCATCCGGGTGAAGCAGCAGGCAGGGCTCTTTGAGGATCCGTATATCGAAAACTTTGATCCGCGTTATGAATTCGGAAGTGAGAGATCACATCAGGTTGCCAGAGAACTCGCGGCAAGATCGTTTGTACCGTTGAAGGCCGGAGAGTATCTGACGATCAGGCCGGGAATGAAAGTCTATGTCACCGGACCGGCGGCAAAAGATACGGGAGCGATGTGCGGCGGATGGACGTATTTCTGGCAGGGGGCATCGGATGGCGATACGGTAAAGCGGATGCTTCCGGATGACCCGTCTGTTTTGGAAGCGCTTAAGGCGGCTGCTGCAGAGAAAGGCTTTGAGATCATCACGGATCCGAAAAAGATAAAGGATTGTGATATGGTTCTGCTCTGCATAGGTGAAAGGCCTTATGCGGAATGGAATGGCGATACGCAGGATCTGTCTGTTGTGGGTGATATGGCATTGGCCGGAAATAAAAAAGCAATCGAGGAAGCGAAAGCATCCGGAAAGCCGGTTACTACGATCATTATGGCAGGAAGAAATGTATTGATCCGGGATTATCTGGATGACTGGGATTCATGCATTATGTGTTATCTCCCCGGCTCCGAGGGCGGAAATGCAGTGGCGGATGTGCTGACCGGAGATGTCGGCCTTACCGGCACACTTCCTATGCCTTACTATTCATCCGTAGAGCAGATCGGCACAGGAGAGTGCTGGCATGAAACAGGCTGGAGCGCCTTGAAGTGAGCCAAAGGGACGGTTCTCCGGCGCAAAACGAGCCGGAGAACCGTCCCCGTGGCTTGTCCCCGTGGCTGGCAGTTGTGAGAACATTTCTTACCGTTCCGTTTCAATACAGGCGTTAACCAGTTTTAAAATGTCTGCCTTTTCATATCCCTTTCCGATGAAGACTAATTGATTGGTGCGGTCACCGTAGACAGCATCCCAGTCTTCGCGGATGTCCGGAAAATCTTTTTCGACAGCCTGCAGTTCTTCTTCCGTCCAGGCGGATACCCATTCGGAAAGCTCCGTGACAGAAGCGTTTCTGCCGGCCTGTTCAAATAGCTGTACATGCTTCCAGTCATCGGAAAACCAGATGTAGCCTTTGGAACGGATCAGTTCGGTCGGGTATTCTTCGATCAGTTTGTTGAATGCTGCTCGGTTGAACGGTCTTTTTTCCTCAAAAACAAAAGAAGAGATGCCGTACTCATCCACGCAGGCTTTTTCGTCATCCGGATCGCATTCGTTCAGCGCCTGCTGCACGCTGCCGGAGGCCAGACAATCCTCGAAATCAAAATCTTCACGATCCAGTAAGATATCCAGATCGACCAGCCCATGCGAGCAGGGGATCATCTCGGCTTCTTTTTGCAGATTGCGCAGTGATTTTGTCACTTCCTCTAACTGCTGTTCGTTCAGAAGATCCGTTTTGTTTAAGAGCATCACATTGCAGAATTCAATCTGATCCATGATCAGGTTGATCACATCGCCTTCTTCGGTATCCTCGTCGTCTTCCAGGCTGTTTAGGAATTCACGGTAGATGCGGTCTGCATCGACGACAGATACAACGGTTTTGAGATAGACACGGGTATCCGTAGATTCTTCATAGTTTACAAAAGCCCCGGCGATGGAAGAGGGCTCACTGATCCCGGATGCTTCTACAAAGATAGCTTCTAATGTATCATCTGCCGCCAGTTTCTCAATCTGTTCCATAAATTCATCCCGCAGGGTACAGCAGATGCATCCGTTTTGCATTTCTACCAGTTCAACCTGAGCGATCCTGTTACCGGTCCTGCCAAGCAGGGAAGCATCGATATTGATGGCACCCATATCATTCACGATCAGCGCTACTTTGCGTTTCTCCTGTGAAAGCAGATGCTGCATCAGCGTGGTCTTTCCGGAACCGAGATAACCGGTGATCAATACGACAGGGAGCTCTCTTTTTGACATATGTTTATCCTCCTGAAATAATATTATTCCTTTTCTGAATATGAAAACCGTTTTCAAATTTACAATATTTAAAACCGTATGTCAATAGAAAATGAAAATGATTTTCAAATTACAATATCGTGCCAGAGAACCGTCTCAATAGAAGATTGATTGTTCACATGCTGGTTTCGCAGCTTTTTTGAAATGATTCCTGCTTATTATCTGTTATAATGCAAATATGCAAGAGAGAACAGGAAAACAGAGAGCAAAGCGAACAGAGGAGGATTATAACAATGAAACTGGCTACGGCATTATCGGAAAGAGCTGATTTACAGAAACGGGTCGCAGATCTTGGAAACCGTTTGAATATGAATGCGAAGATCCAGGAGGGAGAAAAACCTTCCGAGGATCCGCAGGTGCTACTGGCGGAGCTGGATAAGGATTTTGCGCGGCTGGAGGAACTGATCGCGCGGATCAATCATACGAATAACGAGACCAGATACGGAGATGTGACCATGACGGACCTGATCGCAAAACGCGATTGCTTAAACAGCAGGATCCGTATCATGAGAAGCTTCCTGGACAGTGCGAGCGCAAAAGTTAACCGGTATTCTCAAACGGAGATCCGTATCCTGAGTACGGTTCCGGTGGCGGAACTGCAGAAGCAGGTGGATCAGCTGTCCAAGGAACTGCGGGAGACGGATGAAACGATCCAGGGATTAAACTGGACTACGGAACTGATCTGACGGCCGGAAGAACCGGCCGGTACGGAACGGTTATCAAAGGAATGATTGAAGGTAGTCTGACAGGGTGGGCATGATCTCTGACGATTGAGAATGAATCGTCCCTCCAGGTAGCGTGTCGAGCGCACGCGGGGTTCGACTCCCCATTGATACACGGTATGCTCAGTAAAGATACATGTGTACAAAAACAGCGTAAAGTTACTACTTATTGCCAACTGAAAGACGAGGGTGGGTTCGGGGAAACTATACTTATCATCTTTTTTTATCTCTCATGATCAATTCTAGCAATTTGATTTATAGATGCTCGTATGTTTAAATTCTCTTTGGCAGGGAGGAGAAAAACATATGAGCATTTATAATTCTGAGTATCATTTCGATACATTAAAGATCAAAGCGGGATACGATCCCAAAGAACATAACAATGCGGTATCCGTACCAATTTATGAAACGGCTTCCTATGAGATCGGAACGGCAGAACGGTATGACCGGCTGGCCGCAGCAGAGGAGTCGGGGAATCTGTACAGCCGGGTGAGCAATCCGACCATCAAAGTATTGGAGGACCGGATTGCAGCACTGGATCACGCAGAAGCCGCTGTGGCAGTCGGTTCCGGTGTGG
>JAFWRC010000162.1 GCA_017508825.1 Lachnospiraceae bacterium | reverse complement strand
TACGATCTCCGGTCCGATCCCGTCGCCCGGAATGCACGTAATATTCAATACCATGACTGTTTTGCTCCTTAAAAAAATAATTGTCGTCTGCCACCTGATGTCGCTAAACTCAAACTTCGCCTCCGGCTCGTTTTCGTTAAGCTCAGCAGGTAAGTTCGTACTAAATTCGACCTTCGCCTGTGGCTCGGTCTCATTAAGTACTCACTTATTTTTCCGCTTTTTCAACCTGTGCGATCGCGCTCTTGCGCATCGGGATACGGCAGTTCTTATTGCTGCCGAATTCTACGATCACATCATCTTCCGTGATATCGATGAGCACGCCGTAAAAGCCGCTGGTCGTCACGACTACGTCGCCCACTTCCATAGAGTTATGCATTTCCTGCACCTTCTTCTGTTCCTTTTTCTGCGGCAGGACCAGCATAAAATAAAACACCGCCAGCATTGCCACGATAGAGATGATCATAGAGATCCCCATACCGCTACTATTGGGTACCTGATCTGTCAAAAGCATAAAATTGTTCATAGTTTTTTATTTCCTCCTAAAAAATAATCATGAATATAGGTAAACTCTTATATCATACACAAAAGAACGGATTCCCGCAAGTCTTTCTTTCCTATTGCCCATCCCCCTGCGCCATACGCTCTAAGGTCTCTTTTTTAAATGCCGCGTAATTTCCTGCTTCGATCGCCGCGCGGATCTCTTCCATCAGATGATTGTAATAGTACAGATTGTGCAGGACGCACATCCGCATCCCCAGCATCTCTTTGGCTTTGAGCAGATGCCGCACGTAAGCTCTCGAATACCTGCGGCAGGTCGGGCAGCCGCATCCCTCTTCGATCGGGCGGTCATCCGTCTCATACTTCGCATTCATCAGATTGATCTTGCCGAACTTCGTATACAGATGTGCATGCCGCCCATTCCTGGTCGGATAGACACAGTCAAAGAAGTCCACCCCGCGATCCACCGCTTCGATGATATTTGCAGGTGTACCCACACCCATCAGATAGGTCGGTTTGTTCTGCGGCAGATACGGCACGGTCTCATCCAGGATATAATACATCTGCTCATGGCTCTCACCGACAGCCAGACCTCCCACTGCATAGCCGTCCATATCCATCTCTGCGATCTGTTTGGCATGCTCGATACGGATATCCGCATATACCGCACCCTGGTTGATACCAAAGAGCAGCTGGTCCTTATTGATCGTATCTTCCCTTGCATTCAGCTCCGCCATCTTGATCCGGCAGCGTTCCAGCCATCTGGTGGTACGTTCCACGGATTTCTGTACATACTCGCGCTCTGCCAGTGCCGGCGGGCATTCGTCAAATGCCATGGCGATCGTCGATGCCAGATTCGACTGGATCTGCATACTTTCTTCCGGCCCGATAAAAAGCTTCCGCCCGTCAATATGCGACTGAAAGGTCACGCCTTCCTCTTTGATCTTACGCAGTCCCGCCAGGGAAAACACCTGAAAACCGCCGGAATCCGTAAGAATCGGCTTATTCCAGCTCATAAAGCGGTGCAGTCCGCCCATTTTCTTTACGATCTCATCCCCCGGACGTACATGCAGATGATAGGTATTGGATAATTCCACCTGTGTGCCGATGTTTTCCAGATCTTCGGTAGAAACGACACCTTTGATCGCTGCGACCGTTCCCACGTTCATAAATACCGGTGTCTGGATCGTCCCATGCACCGTTTCCATCACTGCCCGTTTGGCCCTGCCATCCGTAGCGATGACCTGATACTTCATTTTACTCATTTACGGTTCCCACCTGTCCTGTTCGTGATCCTTCGGATCCCTTTTTCTCTTCTTTCATTTCCGCTTCCGTCCGGTCTCTGGCTTCCTGCCTCGCCTTTTCCTCTTCTTCCAGAGATTCCTTCCGGTAGAACTGTTCCAGTCTCAGACGTGCTTTTTCGTAGCATTCCCTGAGCTGCGGATCAAAATGCGTCCCCATGCCTTCAGAGATAATACGATCAGCCTCTTCAAAAGACATGCTCTCCTTATAAACACGTTTACTCACCAGCGCATCATAGACATCGGCAATTGCCATGATCCGGGCTTCCAACGGGATCTCTTCCCCTTTTAAGCCGTCCGGATAACCGGAACCGTCCCAACGCTCATGATGGTAATGCGCCACATTTTCTGCCAGATGATGAAATGCCTTATCGTCCGTATCTTTTAAAATCTCATGCACGATACGGGCTCCCTCGGCCGCATGCGCCTTCATCTTTTCATATTCCTCCGGCTCAAATCTTCCGGGCTTACGCAGGATCGCATCATCGACCGCGATCTTTCCAAGATCGTGCATAGGCGCCGCCTTGATGATATTCCTGCAGAACTCCTCCGTCAGTACCGGTGTTCCGAGTTTCAGGATCTCATCGATCAGGATGCGTACACACACGCTGGTCCGCTTAATATGCCCGCCGGTGGAATTATCACGGCTTTCTACCATCGCCGCCATACTCATGATCAGGTTATCATGCATACGGATGATGCTTGCGGTCTTCATTGCAACTTCATCCTGCAGCTGCGCCCGATACTGTGTGAGCAGGCGGATATATTTCTGATTCTGCGTATCATTCGTCAGGATGATCTGATAGCCGCATTTTTTCGTACCGTCATGCAGATACCGCACCTGCACCCGGTAGATTTCTTCCTCCGGAGCCGGCTTCGTTTCATCGTTCTCTTCTGCCGCATCGGACGCCTCTTCCTTCTCCTCATCCCCGGAGTCTTCTTTCTCTTTTGCCTGCTCTTTCTCCGGCTGTACACAATAATACTTCGGCCCCGTGTTCTCATTATCCTTAAACCAGGCCAGCCAGTTCAGCAGGTTATCCTCCAGGCTTTCCACGCCGATGATCGTGTTATCGACCGCGATATTTTCCAATGCCGGAAGAATGTGCCTGGCGGTCTCGTTACTGCCCAGATAATGATACTTGAAATCCAGCGAAATAAAACCGGTATCTCCGGAGCGCACCATGGATTCGATCGCCATATCGCTCACATGGTACAATTCCATCCGCCGCACGATCACCAGATAAATGAGCTGTGCATATACATAACAGAGTGGTAACAGTTCCATTCCCGTGGGCAGGAGCGGTTTGGCAAGATACCCCAACACAGAGATCATGTGCGGATAAAACAACATATCCAACACCTGTCTGGATACTTGTTTTTTCTTGCGCCATGTATAAATGAGAGCCCCAATACTGAATCCGCAGAATAATGCAAGCGCCACATAAAGTACGTCATGCATGAATCCGTATTCTTTCACGGGAATCCAGACACCGTTTTTCTGAACCACCTCTATCGATTTATAAAACCAGCTGCCTTTCTCGCCGATCGTCAGAACACTGCAATAGATCACAGCGCATAATGTAAAGGATGCAAATCGTATCCGGTATCCCAGCTGTATTCCGCACAGATCCAGAATACAAAGACTGATAAACCATGGGAAGAAACATCCGCCAAGATAGACAATCTTCAAACCGAACAGAACAATCTGCAGATTCGGCTCGTTAAAAAGTTCCAGGTATGCAAAATTCATCACCGGGATCAGCAGAAAAAGAGCCGTAATATTCACTTCATAGCGGCGGTGCCAGACAAATACATAAAAGGTTGTCAGCATCAGTGACAACACAAAAGCCGCCATATAGTAGATCTGAATCATAGCCTGTCCTTCTCCGTAATCCTTGTTCTGATATCCCATCTACATATTTCAAATATTATAGAGTTTTTCAAATAGAATTGCAATAAGAGCCCGGGGAATTTCCCCGGGCTCTTATTGTTTCCGATCATTTCGTACGGCTTCGTTTGATCGTATCGTTGTCCATGGAAACGTTCTTTTCCTGTTCCCGGACCGAATTACGCAGTGCCGAAAAGTCCTTTTTCTCCTTTTTCTGACCTTCCTGTTTTTGCAGCCCTTCCAAACCGCCTTCCACACGGGTCCGCTGCTTCTCTGCAGTCATTTTCGGCAGTTTATTACGATCGACCAGACTGTTGTAGCGCAGCATCTGGGATTCGAGCGGCTCGTTCACATTCAGTTTGCCGCGGTTATTGTTCCGGTGTTCAAAGATCTGCTCCTCATAACGGCTCATCTCATGATCCGGCTTCTCCAGGGGATCTTTACGATTCACCATACCCTTCATTGCCTCACGATCGGCTTTTGCCATCTCCGCAAGATGACCTGCAAGATCCCTACGCTGTTTTCCGTTATCCCGCCAGCTGCTGAAGATGTGAATGCCGCTGCGCTGCTCCTTATAAGCAGATGCCGCCTCCTCCAGCGTCTTATATGCGTCCATCAACTCTTTCGGCGAATTTTTTCCGTCCATTCCGGCAACCGTCTTCAGCGCTTTTTCCATATCATTGAAATAGTCCGAGTTCGTCTTTCCTTCTTTCTTGAGCGCCTGCAGGTCCGTCAGCATCTTCTGGTAAGCAAATTTACTCTGCGCTGCTCTGGTGTATGCTTCTCCGGAACGATTTAACATCAAAGATGCATCTTCCAGCTGATCTCTTTGCGCCTCCGTCTGCAGTCCTGCCACATCCTTCGGCTGTGCCTGCCCGAGAGTTACCGCTCGTTTCATCAGATTCTGGGCGCTTCCGGTCAGCACGTCCGGCAGAGCTTCGATCTCTATGCTCTTGCCGCATCCGTGTCCGCACTGCGTCGCACCGAGTGTCAGTACTTCCGATCTCTGCGCTCCGCTCAGGTCCTTTCTTTCGCAGAGATTCCTGTATTCCGTCCCGATCTCTTTCATCGTTTGCGACAGATCACGGAAATGCTCGGCCTTTCCTTTTTCATCCAGACCGGAAATATCCTTATGAAGCACCGTATCCAGCCGGTCCAGGCATCCGCTGAAGGCCGCTTTCTGCTCATCATTTAAGAGCGCCATCTTTTCTCTGCCCACACCGATATAACTCCCCATTCCGATATAGAGAGAAGCTTCCTGCAGCGGCCACCCCTTATCCAGTGCATCCCTATACGATGCTGCCGTTTTTTTCACTACGGGAGCCACACCACGCGCTCCGAAAATATCCAGTTGCGTATTGCCCAGGTTCGTCTGGTCAAAAAGCCCGCCGATCTCTTTCTTTTCCCCCTCAGGCAGATTTATCAGATGCTCGCTGTCCTTTGTCATCCGATCCAGCAGCCGATACGCCAGTTCCCGTTCCTTTTGTTCCTTCTCCGGATCTACGATGCCATTCTGATACCGCTGTGCGCCGGTCCGGCCGATCTCGTGCATGGTGATACAATCCTGCATCATCTCACCGAATTTATACTTCCGATCCAGTTTTTCCGTATCTTCCCAGTTGAGATTACGCCCCTGTCCCGGTTCGGTGATATTTGCATAGAACGCGTTAGCCATACCCATCATGGCATCTTTGCTGTTATTCATTTCCGGCCCCTTCGGATCCAGTGCTTCCCTGGTCAGGCTTTCCATGTAATTCAGCATCGAGCGCTGCAGTTTCGAATCCGGAGCAAGTGTTTTTTCGACATCGCGCACCGTTTGGTTGGTCTTCTGCAGCAGATCTCTCCATTCTTTCTCCGCATTGATCACCGTTCCTTCGTCATTTTCCACGGCACGCGGGAAATAAGACGTCGTGGCCGACACTCCGGCCGTAAACGGCATGTACATGGACTGTTTCTCCAGATCTCGTACCAGACCGTTCAGTTCCTGGTATTTATCATTGATCTCAGACCCCAGTTTTCCGTTGGTGATGCCCCGGTGTTTTATCATGGCACCTTCCAGATAAACCCCTGCCGTATACGACATCGGTTCTGCCGCATCCTCCGGCGCCTTCCAATCCTGTGGCACACCAAAACCATTCGCCTGAATATCCCGGTCCAGAGCCTGATCCGCCCGGTTCCTCTGGATCATCTGCGCATTGCGTTCCGCAATCAGACGTTCCGCATTCGCCAGCTGCTCCGGTGTCACATTCGGGTCATAATGTCCGGTTGCAGACGTTCGTTTTACGATCGTGCCAAATGCCTTTGCTTCGTTCTCCGGAGCATCTTTGGCCAGATCCTGTGCCTGCCTGTTCATCCGTTCCTGTAACGCTCTGGTATAAGCCTGCAAGGTGGTGCCGTTCTTTTCCAGATCTTCTTTCAGCGCTTTCAGTTTGTCCGGATTTCTGCCGGTTCCGTTCCCCAGTTCCTGTGCCTGAGCGATCGTTGCCGTCAGATCTGCCAGTTCCTCCTTCTCCTGCAGTCCCGGGATACGATTGATCTTCAGATTCTTCAATTCATTATCCGCAATATCGGCATATCTTTCCACCGCAAAAACTGCAGGATAACTCTCTATCTTTTCACCGGCCACCAGCAGAGCATGTTCGCGGTCCATACGATCCACACCGGATTTCAGGCCGCGGCTTTCCTTCATGTTTTCCACTGCCTTTTTCGACATGTACGGGTACTTTTCCACATTAAAAGTACTCTTACTCAGGTCCTTCAGCACATTATCATACTTCGCTGCAAGATTGCCCTGAGAATCTTTCATCCGTTGCTCAAAGCCCTGCCTTGCTTCCCCGGTCATCGGATGCTGCGTATCCTGTCTTGCGATCTCATATTCTCCCGCCAGATGCATCTGGTCCAGCCCGGCATGGATCAATTCAAAGTAAGGGCCGTCCTTTACGCCCTTCTCATACTTATCCAGCGTCTCTCTGCGCTGTGCTTCATCCATTCCGGCAGTTTTAGGCATCACCGTATCCATAAGCATTCTGGTCGCCAAATAGCTGCCCTTGGCCTGCTGATGGATCGTACGGTCAAAATCGATCCCGGAGAGTGTCATCTCCGCTGACATCTGTGTATCTTTCAGATAAGCATTCAAAACCGGCCGGTTCTCGGCGCTGTAATCGGGATTCTCCAGATATCCTTTACAGCGCTTATTGATCTCTTCGAGCATAGGCAAGATCTTTTCCACATCCTCCGGAGCATACGGTTCCATACGCCCTTCCACGCTCGTCAGTTCTTCCGTCTTCACCTGGGACTGTGCCATGGTCATAAAGCATTCCTGTGCCAGCTCCTGCATCGACCACTTTGACAGATCCGATCCGTTATCCGCATTTCTTCCCGGAACCTGCTCTTTTTCCGGCATCAGCTGCATAATAAAATCAATATTGGTGACGACATCCGCCAGTCTTCCCTGTGTCAGATAATGAGGCATACAAACTTCCTTTCTGCCGTTAAGGCCACTCTCCGTACCCGAATATCATCAGGTCATTTCGGGTATAACTCCTACTGATCCTATTCTAGCAGAGAAAGTGCAAGTAAAGTGCAAGCCAAATTTATGTTTGTCGAGCTCCCCGTCCTCGCTTCGCTCGTCCGGGGAGCTCGGGGGAGGGGAGGCCGGGCTGTTTCGGTTTCCTGCCTGCTTCTCGGTTTCGGAGATGTCAGGATACCATAAAGCTCCGCAACCAATCCGTTCGTTAAGATGCTCTATAAGCTGCCGGTATAATGCATCACCGCTTACGGAACCGGAGCCCAAACGACGTCCGTGTCGTTGGGCTCCTTGTCCCACCATCCGGGTGGGACATTCCTATGGTACGGAAGGCAGCTTAAGAG
>JAFWRC010000161.1 GCA_017508825.1 Lachnospiraceae bacterium | reverse complement strand
TCACGAAGAAGAAGTTGATAAAGATATGCCGATGTGGCTCAATTGGCAGAGCAGCTGATTTGTAATCAGCAGGTTATCGGTTCGAGTCCGATCATCGGCTTCTTTTTTTTTAAGAAAATATGGACCTTTAGCTCAGTTGGTTAGAGCAACCGGCTCATAACCGGTCGGTCCCGGGTTCGAGTCCCTGAAGGTCCACTGCTCTGATCCTGGGGTCAGGTTCGGAGAATGTTATATGCGGGTGTGGTGGAATAGGCAGACACAAGAGACTTAAAATCTCTCGGGAGCAATCCCGTGCCGGTTCAAGTCCGGCCACCCGCATTGGTTCGTTTTTTTAAAAAGCCTGTGAATTCGCGGTTCTCGGGCTTTTTTTATTATCAAAAGGTATGACATTTTCGGGTAGACCAAGGGTAGACCTGTCACAGAATACTTCCTTAAACTTATTCAAAGTGGCGTTTTTCCGGGGATTTGTATAGTATTTCAGGTTGGTCTCCGGGGAGTGGCCCAGTAGAAACGCTCGCTCTGACGAGGTGAAATTGTTCTCTTCGAGACGATTATTTACGGTACGACGGAACGCATAACTTGTTTTCCCCATAACATGTGCCCTGCGGAAAACATCGCGGATCACGTCCGTATATTTCTCAGATCGTAAATGCTCACCCTTTTCGTTGCAGAACACAAATTCGGAAACAATCCCGCATTTATCTTTTCGTTCGCTCAATTCGTCTAATAGCTCTGCAGCTCTGGGGGTGATCGGAAACAATCTGCCGCCTCTGGATTCACCTTTTTCGTTCTTTGTAAACTGACGGTATCTGCCCTCAGCATCGATCATACTATGGATATGAAAGTCTTCAGCCTTGATATCGGTGAGTTTGATCGCACATAGTTCTCCAGGCCTGCATCCGATCTCGGCATGCAGAAGGATCATAATGTCGTAAATGTAGAAAGCATTTTCTCCATACCGCTTGTGAAAGTCCCTGCGACGGATAAGTTCGGCTTCAATCCGGTCCATTTCCTCCTCGGAGATGAGTTTTTCATCATAATCGAGGCAAGAGCGGAGCGACTGATCGCACATCGAGTAGCATGTCTTGTTATTCATTCCCTTGGCGGGATTCTGATAGATGATCATGTCTTCGATCGCTGCCTGAAAGATGTTGTTTAGCAAGGATTTGTAGTTCTTAAATGCAGATACCTTTAGAGACAGGCGTGTGACCAGTTGGATAGAATATTTCTCCAGATACTTCGGAGTGATATCCCTTACATCCATATTTGCCAGTTCTTCGTCAATATAACGGGCATATTCTGCCTTGGTATTAGATATGGTCTTTTCGTTTGCCGGATGGCATTCCGTGTAATCATTGATATAGCTGTTGAAATAATAAGCCACGGTATGGGGATTTTTTAGGGAATCGCCGCCGTAATGGTAGTACAGCTTATCGATCAGACCTTCGTAAGTCTGGCAATAGATGGGCTTGCCGTCTAGTTTGGTATAAAAGTATTCGGCTCCTTTCTTGATTGTGGTGCTGATGGAAAGAGGGTGTCCCCGTTTTCCTACATGCATCTCTTTTACAATGGCTGCTTTTGTATGAAATTCTGCTTTTTGTCTTTTTGTCATAAGCTCATCATACGGAGCACCGACGATGCCAAGTATATCATCTAGTTCACCACGATGCAACTTCCGGATCTGATCCTCGGCATTCCAGAACATTGAGTTTATAGATGATTTATCCTTCATTTGTAATTTCCTCCGTTTTGAAATAAAAAAGAGCAAACTGGTTTGCACAGTCTGCTCCACTAAAAAAAAGCCCCAAATAGGGCTGAGATGTTTAGTTGTTTATCAGTTTTTCCAGTTCGGCAACATCATAGTTACGCGGATCACAGATAGTGGTATACGAGGAAGGTGGCCTGCTTACCGGTGCCTTTTCACGTGCTTTCCACAGATCCACCATCTTTTTCCAGTCAGTTACCGGATTACCATTGGATGTCGTCCAATTATGGGCATTATAGTATGCCAGGAACGCATCCGAGTGGAATGAGTAGTAGTTGATCTGTTTGGCATATTCTTTCAGTTCCTGTAAAGAGGGGGGAGAGAAGGGCTCTTTATCATCACGACTACTCTTTGTTATACTCGGCTTATCTATACTGTCCTTTTCTTCACTTATCTGTGGTTCCAAAGTGGATCCATCTTGGAGACATTCCGGTTCCGTTGGGAAATAATAGATGTTGTTGACCAGTACCACGGAACTTTTCTCTTTAAGGCAGATCGTGGGAGTATAGCGGTCTTTTTTGATCTGGTTATGTAGATGCCAGTGACGGATCAGGTAGATACCGCTGTCAAAACGCATCAGATATCCGGCATTTACCAGTTCGTTCAGTTCGGCTTCGCTCCCGCCATGAGCACGGGTAGTGGTAAGTGCAGATGAGATAAAGCCGTCATCATCTGCACTCACGCCCAGACAGAAATAGACTGCCTGGGCACCTAAGGACAGCATACCGAAGGCATCTGTCCGGATAATATCCGAGGAGAACATTCTTCGCTTTGCCATTATCGTGCGTCCTCCCTTTCACGGTGTTGTTCGGGTTCGCCGAGAACCCGTTTATAGTCGGCCTCGATCGCCTTTTTGATCGTATAGGCCAAATTGGCAGTTTCTTTCAGTCTCTTGTACTCTGCGAATAAGGGTTTATGCTTATCTTCCAGTTCTTTAAGGCGGGCACGGAGAGTGTTTGGATCAGGAAGTCTGTCCGGATATTTCTCCTTCAGAGTGCGGCGTGCCATATAATACAATGTGAGTTCGCCGTTGTGTTCCTCCTTAAAGCGGTCGGATTTGTTTTTATTTTTGATGGCACAGAGACTGTCGTAGGCCGGCCTGTTCGTAATATACTTGTTCAGCAGATCTAGATCTTTACGGATTTCAGCCATTTCCTTTTCGAGTGATTTGACGTCGGCACATACCCGGGAGGCTTCCGAATACAGATCAGATACGGTGCTGGCCAGATCGTCCAGATTTTGGATCTTATGGGTTCGAAGGAAGTCGGCGGCATCATTCCATTTCTTTCGACCGGCGTCAAAACCTTTCCTGGAATAGGCGTTTGCCATTCGTTTCCAGAAATAGTGTTCTGTGAGCTCGTAAATGGTTTTCCGTTCGAGTTGAGCCAAACGCTCATTTTCTTTTTCTTCCCGGATCACTTCGCACAGAGCACTGATCCATTCGGCTAGTTCCCGGATATGATCCACTAATTGGGTGATCAGCGCATTAGTCTTTTTGATCAGGCGGTTGAAATCGCCTTTATCCGTTCGGATACCTCTGGCTTCCATAGCGCGGACGGCGGGTCCCTCATGGATAGAGGGGATCAGGTCAATTCCTTGGTCGATATAGGAGCGGTGATCGATCCGGTCCGGAATCCCTTTTTCCTCAAATTTCCGGTTGACCAGATCTGCCCAGTTCTTACGCCATTCCATAAGTGTCTCCGGCTGCCCCCAGTCGGTTGATGGAACTGAGTTGAACTGAAAAGTTCCGTTGCTTTTCTTAATACGTTCACCATTCTCATCGAGGACATACTGGCGATGCTGTTTAGCACCCCAGTTGCCGTCCGGATCGATCGGGCGGATCGGGCACATCACATGAAAATGAGGGTTCGGGATAGCGTCTTTGCCTTTGTGCGGATCATGGAGGGAAAGATCTGCGATCATTCCGCGTGCTACAAAGTTTTCTGCGACAAAGGTACGTGCCAGATCGAGGTTTTCTTCGTAGCTCAGTTCGTTCTGAAGTGCGATGTCGAAGGAATAAGCGAGTTGTGCCTTTGGATGCTTTTCGACGGATTCCAGCTCATTCCATAACACTTCCCGATTGGCGAGCCGTTTCGGGACATGATCGGGAAGTAGGATTTCACTGTATAGTACGCCACCCTTTCTGGTGTAATCATGTGTCTCGTTGTAATACTCATCATAGAGTTTTTCTCCGGAACGGTAGGCTGCGCTTGCCACGGCAGACTGCCCTTTTCCACGGGATAGCTGGGCAACCTGGAAATGGTAGAGGGCCATCATTCAACACCTCCTTCCTCAATAGGACCGGCGGTTTTCATACGCTCAAAAAGTTCGCCGGCACCTTCAAGGTGGGAGAGTTCTTCCATAAAAGTACGGAAAGTGCTCTGTGGCAGATCGGCGATGCCATCGAACACATACTCCAGCTCGGCTCCCTCGACGATCAGCCGGTGTGTCCTTGCAGAGTCCTGTTTCTTCAGCGTATTCTGCAGTCGGTTCTTGGCACGGACGAGCCGATGTTCATCGATCTCCTTTTCGCGTTGGATCGCTTCAACTTTGGCTCGGGCTTTTTCCAGTTTGGTTGGTGTTGGATTCTTTTCATTCATTGCTTTGTCCTCCTTTTTGATTTTGGTGAAAAGAAAAAGACTGATGCTCGGCGGCATCAGTCCGTTTGTTCCGGAAGCGAAGCGGACGCAATCTTTGATTTCTCATTGGCGGGAGCAATGAGAAAAACGCACGGAATACCCGGAGGGGTATAGATGTGCGCCCTTATCTTTGGATAAGGAAAAAGATAAGCGTTGTTTTTGTGCTTCCAAGTAATGATACGGTGAAAAAAGGATACGGTTTGATTTTTGCAGGAGATTGCAACGAGGAAGAAGAAAATGAAATAATTTTGAGAATATGGGTGCAAAAATGCAAATGATATGCTATACTACGAGCAGAGAACAAGCGTTCGATATGTGGAGAAGCGATGAGAGAGTATTTACCGGGAAACCTGCAGGAAAGGCTGAGGGAACTACGAGAAGCAAACGGATATGCTACCAGACAGGAACTGGCAGATGTGTTGGGAATTGACAAATCAACATACGGAAGGATGGAGAACGGTGCTACTAAAACGGTCAGCAGCGATATTCTGATCAAACTGGCCGGCTTATATAATGTCAGCACGGATTATATCCTGGGGATCTCGGACGTACCGGAACGGACATATTACGATATCGGGGAATTGGGGTTATCGGTAAAATCTGCCGGCAACCTTTATGAAAAGAAAGCAGATCCGCGTGTTGTGAACGAATTGCTCATGAACGAAAAATTCTTGGTAGCGACACGGCAGTTAGCGTCTTATTTCAGCGATGTGGCATCTGTGGCGTTTCAAAGTTGTAATGCTTTGTATGATTTTTCCTTTGATTTGACAACGGAAATGATCGACAGAGGTAGATTACCAAAAGATAAAGATATGACGGCATTGCGCAAACAGTTAAAGGCGTGTAAGGTGCCATCGGAATCTTTTCAGTTGACCAGGATCGAGAACCAGATCATGTCTGCGGTAAGGGAGATCAAGAAAAAAGTGGCGGAAGATGTTAAGGAGCACGCCGGAAAAGATTTCACCTCGGAGATCCTTGGAGCCGTTAAGGAGGAGTTTGCCGGGCAGGGAGAGATGTGCGGATTGAGTTATGAGGAAAAGATGGAATGTGTGAGCACGGCAGTAAAAATCGGGATAAGGAAGAATACAAAACTGACAGAAGAGGAGATACAGCAGATGGATCGTGCGATCGAAAAGATGCTGCCGGAACTGGTCAATCTATGGAAAAAGAACTAACTGAGAGTGAACAGAATATAAGCAATGTTGAACTGTGCCGCCGGATCAGGGAGAACGACCTGCAGGCGGAAACGAGCTTACTGATGGCGAATAACGGACTTATTGTTCAGATCGCAAATGGTATAAAAACAAGGCGTAACGTTAATTCTTCGGACGGGATCGATGAGGAGGATCTGATGCAGGAGGGCAGGATCGCAATGCTGACTGCAGCCAAGGCATTTGATGAGTCAAAGAACGTAAAGTTTTCGACCTTCGCATACGAGATCATAAGAAATGCGATGAGCACGCTGTGCGATTACTGCCAGTCGTCCTTTGAACGGCATATGGAAGCAAAAGGGCTGACACGCCTATTCCTGGATAACGGGGATAACGCAGAGCCTTCCCTTAACGGAAGCGGAAATGATGTGAACTATCGGGATCCGACGGGGAATCTGGCTATACTCCATGTTATGCTGGAAAAGATGCGTAACCGCCTGAAACTTCTGCCGGAACGGGAGCGATGATTGCTGGCCTATCATTACGGACTGGGAATGAATGAGGCTAAGAGTATCTCTGAAACGGCAGCATATTTTCATTTGACGGAAAAGTATGCCAGGGCAATCGAAATACACACTCTGGGACGGCTTAGGGAAATGATGAATGATGGGAAGATTGTATAAGTCT
>JAFWRC010000160.1 GCA_017508825.1 Lachnospiraceae bacterium | reverse complement strand
GTCCCCCCTCGCGAATATCCTAAGGCATCCTCCCGCAAGCGGGCCCCTCCTTAGGATGAACAACCGGAATTTTAGGAAGAGAAGCAGACACAAAAAAATCCCCGGTTATAACCGGGGATTTTCGATGTGCGCGACAGGATTCGAACCCACGACCTTCTGGTCCGTAGCCAGACGCTCTATCCAGCTGAGCTACGCGCACATTCCGGAGCGCTTTTCAACGTCCGAATGATAGAATAGCATATCTGCAGATGATTGTCAAACAAAAAATGAAATTTTCTGAAAAATAATTCATAGACTTATTTTTTTACATGGTGTATACTAATATGTGTTTTTTCGGCGTAGTCGGCATCGGTGCGCCGGAACAGCAAGGGGAAAATGCATTAAAATGCAATTATGAAGGAGGAGATCAGGAGATGGATAACGGCAAAGTTTGTCCTCAGTGTGGCAGAAGCAACAGTTCTACGGTAAAATTCTGCGAAAACTGCGGCTATGCATTCACGGTTGAGACAGCACCGCAGACAGACAGCGTAAACACAGCACCGCAGGCAGGTGGCTTTGGGGCAGCACCGCAGATGGAAAGTGCAGCGGCAGCACCGCAGCAGGGTGGTTTCAGTTTCAATGCGGCACCGCAGACCGATAGTGTAAATATGGCGCCGCAGCAGGGTGGTTTCGGAGCAGCGCCGCAGGCAGATATGGCAAGCGCAGCACCGCAGAGTGAGAGTTTCAACAGTGCGCCGCAGGCCGATAGCGTAAATACAGCACCGCAGCAGACCAGCTTCAATAGCGCGCCGCAACAGGGTGGTTTCGGAGCAGCGCCGCAGCAGGGCAGTGTGAACAACGCATCGCAGCAGGGTGGTTTCAGTTTCAATACAGCACCGCAACAGGGCGGCTTTAACAGCGCGCCGCAGCAGGGTGGTTTCAATACAGCGCAGCAGGGTGGCAGCTTCAACAGCGCGCCGCAGCAGAACAATTTCAATGCGGCACCCCAGAACAATTTCACGCAGGCGCCGGCAGGCGGGGCTACACCGCCTAAGAAAAAAGGAAATGCCGGCCTGATTATTGCGCTTATCGCAGCCGCAGCCGTTCTTCTGATCGGCGGAGGCATCGGACTTTGCTTCGCATTCGGCGTATTCGGCGGGCATAAGACGATTGAGGTATCGGATAAAAAAGTGACGATACAGGTTGGCGAAGAGGCGGAGATCGCGATCACCAATTTTGATACGGATCTGAAGAAAGTGCATCTTGAGTATGAGTCGGCGGATAAGGATGTTGCGGCCATCTCTTCTGAATTTGATGATGGTTTCCGTGTTGAAGGTGTTTCCAAGGGTTCAACTACGATCACGATCAGCGGTAAAGGCTGCGATGATATGACGGTCAAAGTAACCGTAAAGGAAGCAGCGCCGGAACCGACACCGGAACCGACAGAGGCACCGGAGCCGACGGATGAGCCGGAACCGACAGACAAGCCGGAACCGACAGAACGTCCGGAGCCGACACAGACATCCGGAAAAGATTCGGCTTATATTGAGGCGGAATATGCTGACGAATCCTATGAGATTTTTGCACCGGCAGGCTATACGACAGATCAGAACAGCGGCAGCACCCTGATGTTTGAAAACAACAATGGGGATTGCTTCTATGTTTACGGCGAGATGAATTACGATCCGTATTACACCATACATCCGGAAGAAGTCACGGATGATATGGAGCCGGTAACGGATGGCTATTCCTTTGATTATGAAGTGGCAGTCAGCGGCGGAGCACCCAACGGAAAAGATCTGTATATCGGATATGCTGAGTATGAGGGCTACGAAGAGGTATATTATATTTTCTTCCCGTATGACGATTCACTTGGCACAACAGATTATATTGTGATCGAGATGACACCGGAATTGGCAGACCAGCTGGATGAGAGCCAGATCGAATCCTTCTTCAACGGATTTTAAAAAAATGGATTTTTAAAGAACTGTTTTGCGCAGTTACGGAACAGTGGATATGGGGGCAGGCATGTAAGCGTATATGCCTGCCCTTATACCGCATAAAACCAGGTATTATGAGAGTAACTTTTTGACGGAGACAGATACACCCCGGAGAATAAAAACTATGAATAAATCGAAAGTAGAGATCGACCGCATCTTCATCAGTTCCATTGATGCAGCAAAAGCCTATGTGGATTATAATGAATGGACCATTGATCTGGATGGGGAGATCTATCAATATATCGTGCAGCTGTTTGCGCACAATTTTGACACTACGTCTGCCAAAAAAGCAGAGTATCATCTGGATGATTTCCTGGCAACGATCGTACCGGAGGAACCGGAGGCATTTGAAGCCTTTGTGGAGGTGATCACCGATGAGATGCATGAGCTGCTAAAAGAGGCGTATGGCCTGAGCGCCGGCAGTGGATTGTTTGTGTTTGCTACGGTGGAAGAACAGCCGATCATCGCTTTCTTTAAGCTGAATTACCAGTCCAGACTGACCTGTGAAAAGACGGATGACGGTAAGGTGGTATGGCGTAAGGATGTGCGTCTGCTTCCGATGCACACGCAAAAGGAATACGATTATTTTTACATCAATCCTTATGAGCGTCAGGTGTGGATGTCGGATATGCATTGCATGATCGATGGTGAGAGTGTAGACTATATGGCAGAGCGGATCCTGCAGATTTCCCTGAAAAAGTCGGAGAAGGAAACCGTGCAGGTGATCCAGGAAGCGGTGCTGGATACCATTAAAGAATGCTATAAGGAAGAAGCACCGAAGAAGGTATTTGAATATCGTCAGGCGGTAGCCAATGAGGCGAAGGAACAGGGAAAGATCGATCCGGTGCGGATCCAGGAAACCGTGTTTGCGGATAACGAGAAGGCGAAGGAACGCTTTACGGAGAAGTCGGAAGATCTGGCGATCCCGCAGAAACCGGTATATGTGAGCCCGAAGACGACCAAGACGCTGGCGAAGAAGCAGAAGATCGTGACCGAAAGCGGGATTGAGATCCTGGTGCCGGTGGAATATCTGGAAGACAAGAGTGTATTTGAATACAAACAGGAAAACGGCAGAGTTTCCATCCATATTCATGATGTGAACGGAACGATCAAGTGATATACTGAAAGTACAGGCAACAGGGGATACGGATATGGCGGAACTGGAAAAATTATTACGACATAATAAAATTGAAAAATGTACGGAATGCGGCGGACGGATGAAAGCGATCCGTTCGGGCATATATGAATGTGAAGAATGCGGAGCGCAGGCGCTGGATGATTTCGGGCGGATCCGGGAGTATATGAAGGACCATGGCTCTGCAACAAAAGAGGAACTGGTAGTTGTTTTGGGCATACGCGCAGATGTGGTAAACGAGTACATCCGTCAGCAACGACTGGAAAAAGCAGGCAATACGGGCGACGGCACATGTCTGCTCTGCGGAGCGCCGATCAAATTCGGTTCCATCTGTTCAAAATGTAAGGGGACGAATCGATCCGGAACTGCTACGGGAGGACCGGCGGGAGCTTCCGGAAAACGAAGATATATGTGATCATGGAAACGATTAAGAAAGCAAATCAGAAATCAAATAATAAATCAAATAAAATAGCTGCATTTTTGAAAAAAGAACCGATGCTTACAGTTTCACTGCTGGCGGCATTGGTTTCTTTATGGATCACTCCGCCGGATGCGACATTGCTCGGGCGGATCGACTGGCATACGCTGGGGACGCTCTTTATGATGCTGACCGTGCTGGAAGGCTTTAAGCAGGAGAATATCTTCCGGCCGCTGATCCTGTTAAGTTCGCGTTTTTCAACGATGGCGGCTTTATCGCTGTTTCTGGTATTCGGGGTGTTCTGTACTTCGATGTTTGTGACAAACGATGTATCGCTGATCATCTTTGTACCGCTGACGATACTGTTGTTCCGGAATGGCGGAAAGGAGCACTATATCCTTCCGGTGATCTCGATGGAAAATATCGCGGCGATCCGCGGATCTTTGCTGATGCCGTTTGGCAGCCCGCAGAATCTGTTTTTGTATTCGCAGTCCGGAACAAGCGCAGGAAACTTTATCAAACATATGTCACCGTTATGTATCGGCTCCGGTATACTGCTTGTGATCTTTATCTTTACGCTGTATCGGAAGGATGTGAAGGAAAAGATCGAATTGGATGGCGCGCAGGCGGCAGGAGAGTGGGCGCCGGACAAAAAGGTGCGCCGTATCGCCTATATATCTCTGTTTGTGATGATCCTGCTCACGATCGTGACCAGAACAAAGTACTGGCCGGCAGCTGTGGTGATCGTGATCGTGACGGTATTGGCGGTACATCACGGATTATTCCGCCAGGTGGACTATGTGCTGCTTCTGACATTTCTTTGCTTTTTCGTATTTTCCAGCTCCATTGCGGCAAATCCGGGCATTTCAGGGTGGCTGCAGAAAGCGGTGGCAGGACATGAATACTGGTGGGCGATCGGGCTCAGTCAGATCATCTCCAATGTACCGGCATCTATTGTGCTGTATCCTTTTACGGAGAACTTCGCCGGATTGATCTATGGCGCGGATACTGCAGGCCTGTGTTCCCTGATCGGATCATTGGCATCGGTCATCAATTATCGGATCTATGTAAGAGAGTATCCCGAAAACGGGAAGAAGTTCATTAAGACATTTACGCTCATCAGCTGGGCATTCTTTGTGATCGTAGTGATACCGGGGTATTTCTTAAGCCGGTGGAAGTTTTTGTGAGCCAAGGGGACGGTTCTTGTGGCAACAAGATCGAAGATCTTTAGCCATAAGAACCGTCCCCTTGGCTCAGAGAGTCTGGCTCATTCAGTATCAATCCAGTATATCCACCGGATTGTCTCCCATATCTTCAAATTCCGGGGCAGGCAGGTACTGCTTCATCGGCAACGCCTTCTGTGCGGCGGATCC
>JAFWRC010000159.1 GCA_017508825.1 Lachnospiraceae bacterium | reverse complement strand
TCCAGAACGCCTTATACCACAGAGCAGATGGTGCATATCTACAAACTGCTCCACGAACTGGGCGGCCCGAACGGTATGATCCGCCAGACCGAGTTCTTTGTTTATTCGGAAAAGGACCGCAAGGCGCTGGAACAATGTATGGAGCTCGGCTATCAGTTCCCGGAGATCACCACATGGATCCGCGCCAATAAACAGGATTTCGAACTGGTAAGATCCATCGGCATTCAGGAAACCGGTATTCTGGTAAGCTGCTCGGATTATCATATTTTCCATAAGATGGGCCTGACCAGAAAGCAGGCGCTCGATAAATATCTCGGCATCGTAAAAGAATGCATCGAAGCAGGGCTTCGTCCGAGATGCCATTTTGAAGATATCACCAGAGCGGATTTCTACGGCTTTGTTGTTCCGTTTGCATGCAGCCTGATGGAACTGTCCCGTGAAAGCGGCGTACCTGTTAAGATCCGCGCCTGCGATACCATGGGATACGGCGTACCTTATCCGGGCGCTGCACTGCCCAGAAGCGTATCCGGCATCATTTACGGACTGCAGCATCACGCAGATGTTCCTTCCGAGATGATCGAGTGGCATGGACACAATGATTTTTACAAGGGTGTGGTCAATGCAACCACCGCATGGATGTACGGATGTGCCGCAGTCAACTGCTCTCTGCTCGGCATCGGCGAACGTACCGGCAATGTTCCTCTGGAAGCCATGGTATTTGAATACGCTTCCTTAAGAGGACATCTGAACGGAATGAACACGCACAAGATCACGGAGATCGCAGAATATATCCAGAATGAGACCGGCTATGATATTCCGCCGATGACACCGTTTGTCGGTGAAAACTTCAACCTGACCAGAGCAGGCATCCATGCAGACGGTATGATGAAGAACCCGGAGATCTACAACATCTTCGATACGGAAGCGATCCTGGGACGCGCGCCCAAGGTATCGATCAACAATGCTTCCGGTCTGGCCGGCGTGGCATACTGGGTAAACGAATACCGCGCAAAACGCGGCGAAGCCGAACTGTCCAAGAAAGATGCGCTGATCCAGAAGATCTATGACTGGGTAACCTCCGAATACGATGCCGGCAGGATCACCGTGATCAGTGACGGAGAACTGATCGACCGCTATAACGAATACGCCGAACAATGATCGAATAAACCCAAGAGAAAAACGCTACGGTGATCCGTGGCGTTTTTCTTATTGCATATCTCCACTCAGATATTCTGTCCGCTATGCCCTTTTGACCTGTTCTCCGGTTTCACCGTCGGATATATAATCCCCAAAAGCAACGATATCGGAAATGTACTCATTCACATGCGTTACCGCTATCGTCTTTCGTTTTCTGAATCTTTTCGAAAACATCTCGCTGTCATAATCTTCGTTGATCCGTTTCCGGATTACTTTTGCATCCGGCTTGCCGTAGCGTATCGTTCCCTGGTGCGGATTGGGTACATTGGTCAGATCCTGCATATCCGCATTGATCTCTTCTTTATTGCATTCCTCTGCAAAAGGTCCCGCGCCATGGCGTGTCAGGTAAGTTCTTGTCACATAGCAGCATTCAATCTCCGCTTCTTTTCCTTTTAAATTTTCCCGGATCAGTTCCGCCGGATTCCGCAATCCCGTATTGCTGGGCGTAGTATGATGCGTGTATTCCTTATGGGAACGGTCCAACAATAATCCCTGGCCGTTTTCAAAAATAAGACGGTCATATTCCCGCAGGATCTCTCCTCTCCGCAGTTCTGCGATCGCGCTCATATCACGCAGATCACAGATGTAGTTATCGATCAGGCCTTCGTCCCCAATGATCTCCTGCCAGCGCTTTGGTATCTCCGGGATCCCGTTTTCGGCAAGACGATTTTGCAATTGTTTTTTGCAGTCTTCTTTTAAATATGTGCGGATACCGTCATCCGTCATTGCCAGCATTTCTCCGAGAAGTTTTCCCTGCCGCAACAGCGTCTCCCAGATCCCGACACCACAGCTGCCGTGGCGTGCATTCCCCCTGTGCCCTTCCAGGATCTGGTTGGTGATCATATCAAAGGGCGTGGAGATCGGACATTCCGGATCCATAGTGATCCTGAAATCTCTTGCGCCTTTCCCGGTCAACTCTTCATATTCATTCATAAAGATCATCGGGTTGACGATGAAGAAACGCGGGAGCCACGTATCTGCGCCGGCAAGCGTACCGGATCCGAAATGATGGAATACGTGACGTATCCCCTCCGGTGTGGTGACGGTATGTCCCCGCTGCGCGCCGCCGTTCGCGGGGATCACCAGGACACTCTTTCCTGCGGTTACTGCCTGCGATGCGAAATAGTCTGTCATCAGACCTTTTCCTTCGTCGCCGTAATTCGCTCCGATCACGATGCGAATATCCTGCATATCTCCACCTCCCTTCCGGGTTAATCTCTATGGTATCGGCAGGACTCCTTCGGCGTCCTGCCAGTTTACCTCCCTACCAGGATATCTCTTCCTGTTTTGTTTCTGCGATGAAGGTGCCTGCCTGCTTGTCCTCTTCTGCGCGGGCTGTCACAATGCGGATGATCAGGTCTGCGATATTCCGGAGATCGGTTACCCGGAAATGCTCCTCATCCATCAGCTTTCTCCAGCTTCTTAAGTAACCCTCGCATCTTCCGCCACCGTGATTTACAAACAGATGATAGACATCATATTTTTCCAGTACCTTCGGATACAGGTCCTTTGTTTCCACATCTTTGACTACAGGTCTGCCGGTAATCTCCGCCAGCCGCTTCCCCGGCAGATACGGATTGAGTCCTTCATCGCCCATGGTTATGATGATGCCCTTTCGCCCGCGTTTCCAGGCATCCAGGTTTACATGCTCCAATCCGAAATACCAAGCTGCGGTATAGGATTCAAAACTGTTTCCGCCTCCGCCGAATTCGAAATACACCTTATCCAGCTGCTCTGCGATCCGGATGTCCGATTCGAACTGGGAAACCTGCAGCGGGCATCTGTCATAGGCAAGATCTCCGATGCCCATCACCATAAATTCCACATCATTTACTTTCTGGTAAAGCTTTGTCATGATGATGTTGAGCTGTTTTGCCACCTCTACTGCCGCCTGTCCCATAGAACCGGTCACATCCAGCGCCAGGATCACCGGGATAGTTGCCGGATGCTCCTCATTATCGCAGCACTCCCGCATCACATCTTTCGGATCCAGCAGCGGATCGATCGTTCTTGCAGTAAACATCTCCTGATTGCTCATATTTCCGGCCAGGCTTCCGTTTGCGCCAACGGTCCGTCCCATCTTTCTGGAATACTGCCGGAAGGTATCCTCTCTCCATACTCCACATCCCATAACTGCCTCCTTTCCGATACTGTTTTCGTATCTATCTCCTTTTACAGCATCTCATCATTTATCATCATCTTCGGAGACATCCTCTTCGATGTCTTCATCAAACAGCCCTTCAAACAGTCCGTCCCCGAAACCCTGTCCCATCATCAGCAGCGGAAGCGCATCACTGAGACCACCGTTTTTCCCCTTCATCATCTGGGAGAGCATCATATACTTCATAATGCTGCCGGGCTTCTTTCCCTTCTTCATACCGTTGCCGAACATGGATACCACTTTTCCGTAGAAGTAGGTGTTCCCCATAAAGATGTATCTTTCCAGTATGATCTGCTCCATCGTGGAGTCTTCATAATTGACGGCAACGATCCGGTCATCCTTCACTTCCGTAACACATTTCGGCTTTCCGTTTGCGAGAATGATATCACCGGTCTTCACTTTGTTGGTCGGCATCACGAAAAAGAATTCTTCGCCGATATCAAACACAAAGCTGGAACAATTGGTCAGTCTTCCGGTCTTGCTGTCGTAGGTCCGGTAACCGTTTGAAGTCTTGATCGCGATCCCTCCGTCCATGGACAATCTGCACATTCCCGGTGCGATCTTTCCGAGCATTCCGTTAAACAGTTCATTCATAGATATCATCTCCTTTCATATTATCTTTTTGATCATATCTCTTTGATGGTTTTATCATATATTCATTATGATAATATGTCAAGACTTTTTTCATATTTTTTCATGAAAAAAACCACGGGAATGATTCCGTGGTTTCTGAAAGGCCAAAACAGACCATGGGGACGGTTCTCCGGCTCATTTTGGGCCAGAGAACCGTCCCCATGGCTTATTTATGCAGGATTTACATGTATCATTACATGCTTTATGTTCGGAAACTCCTTTTCCACATTATTGTGCACATTTTCGGCAATGTCGTGCGCTTCCACCAGTTTGATATTTCCGTCCACTGCTATTTCAAGATCCATATAGATCTTATTTCCGAATTGTCTGGTCTGCAGCAGATCGATGCGTACGACTCCGGGCTGCTCTTCGATATATTTCCGAAGCCGGTCTTCCAGATCCTTGCCGCATGAAGTATCCAGCATCTTATTCAGCGCATCCTTGATAATATCATACGCAACTTTCCATATGAAAAGGCAGATGACCAGACCGGCGATGGGATCCATGATCGGAAAACCCATTCTGGCCAAGGCGATACCCAGGAAGGAACCGATCGATGACAATGCATCCGAACGATGATGCCATGCATCCGCTTTGAACGCCGACGAATCCAGTTTCTTAGCATAATACATCGTATACCAGAACATGGCTTCCTTGGCAACAATAGATACAACCGCCGCGATCAACGGTAATATAGTCGGGATTTCCAGCTCCTCCCGCGTGACCAGCTTCTGCACTCCGGTATATCCGATGCCCAGCCCTGTTCCCGCAAGTATAAGCCCAAGGATCAGGGATGCGACACATTCCAGTCTCTCGTGGCCATAAGGATGCTCCGCATCTTCCGGTTGTTTGGAAAGAAGAACGCCGATATAGGCAACGAACGTTGCAAATACGTCTGACAGGGAATGCACCGCATCCGAGATCATAGCGCCGGATCTTCCGAGCAGTCCGGCAACCAGCTTAAACGCCGCCAACAATACATTCCCGAGAATCCCTACAAACGATAGTTTCTTAACGATCTTTTTTTCATCGATTTCTTTCATGCCTTTACCTCCGTAACCCGTCATCATTTTGAGGTACAAAAAATGCACCCCGGAACATACTACTGTCCCGCAGGTGCACAATCGGCATACTCTGCTGTCGCTGTCACGACCCGGCTACATACCTTTCTCCTTTGAAAGGTACTGCCTGCTCAGTTTGTACTGTAGATGACACAAGCGTGTGTTTTGCAGTGCAAAGAGTTTTGATTATCGTATCATGGCATTTTATGGCTGTCAATAGGAGTTTATTATTTCGATCTTCAATCTTCAACCATTATCTGTTTGATCCTGCTATGGCCGCTTCATCACTTTTGTTATCGCTTCCACAATCTCTCTCACATCCTCTGATGTATTATCTCTCCCCAAAGAGATACGTATCGTTCCTTTTGCATAGTTCTCCGGAACACCAATTGCTTTGATCACATGAGATATCTGTGTATTTTTACTGTCACACGCCGATCCCGTTGAAACACATATCTTCATCAAATCCAGCCTGTGGAACAGCATTTCCCCATCCGAGTTCAGGAAAGATAAGCTAATATTCCCCGGAAGATGATTCGGACTTCCATTTCTCACAAAAACCAGTTCGTTCTGTTTCAATCCGTTAATCAGATCCGCCTCCAGCTGAAGTAATCGTGCTCGCTCCACTTTTATTCTTTCGCAATTCTTCTTTAATGCTATAGACATCCCCACAATAGCAGCGGTGTTTTCCGTTCCTGCCCTCATACCACGCTCCTGCGCTCCGCCATCAATTAGTGGAAGAAGCGAAACGCCTTTTCTGACATATAAGAATCCTATACCTCTTGGACCGTTGAATTTATGCGCTGATGCTGAGAGCATATCTACATCTAACGATTTAACATCAATCTCAATATGTCCAACAGCCTGAACCGCGTCCGTATGAAATGTAATTCCTTTTCTATGCGCTATTTCCGAAAGCTCTTTCACCGGCTGAACAGAACCAATTTCATTATTCGCCAGCATAACAGAAACAAGACCAACTTCATCATTCAATTTTGATTCAACATCCCTTGGAATAACCACACCATCACCGGTTACAGCAACCTTCTCAACGCTATATCCCTCTCTAGAAAGTGTGTCTGCAGAACGAAGAATAGCATGGTGTTCGATCTCTGAAACCAGTAATCCTTTTTTCTCTTGTCTTTTCATGAACCCTTTTAATGCCCAATTATCACTTTCCGATCCACCTGATGTGAAGAATATCTCATCCTTCTCCGCGCCAATACATTGGGCGATGATTTCTCTTGCATCAGAAAGAGCCTTTTTGGTAGTACGCGAAAAAGAATACGGTTGTGATGGATTCCCGTATTCCTCATTCAGATAACATTTCATACATTCAAGCGCATCTGTATCCAGTCGGGTTGTCGCTGCATTATCTGCGTAAATCATTCTTCATCCTTACTTAAAAAGCTCGCAACCTTCTTCCTTAAATTCTTCTATCTTTTCCATTATATCTTCAACAGAACAACCAAGATAATCTGCCAAACAGTCAAGACAATAAAAGGTCTTAACATCCCTGCCGATCAGCTTTTTGTTAATCCCAACCGTATCTTTATCAAGGGGCGACTTATTGCATGCCAGACATTCGTTTCTCATGATCAATACTCCTTCAGACGAAGGAACGGGACATCCTTCCCTCTGTATTCCGTATCGATCATTCCCTGTTGAAGCTTTATAATACGGCGCATGCGCATAGCCGGCGTCAGACAATAATCCGTAAAATCCTGTCGATCCACATCGTTTTCACTTCTTACATGCGGAAACAAAAGTTTTAAATACGCTGTTGCAATCCGCTTGATCGCTTCCGTGTCTCTGGTATCCGCATGTTCCGGAACTTCTACAATCTTTTCTACGATTGCCCTATAGCTAGTATCACTCCTTAATTCATGCAAGATAGAGCAAAAATATTCCGAGTTCAGCGCCCATCCGGTTATTTTCAGACTGTCGTTCATTCTGGGAATATCCCAGCCTTTAACAAATCCGTGAATTCTGTCCAGTAATGCCGTTTCCTGAAACAAATTCGGTAATTCTGATAACATATACTCATATTCATTCATTTTTTCTTCCTGTATATTTCCTAGAAACACTACCCCTGCATCTGACTCGTCCGGATGTCCGTTCACATTAAACTTTCCATATTCCAGATACCCCTGTAATATAGAGCGCATCTCATTTTCGTCTCCAAAGGTTACCAGCTTTACCTCATCAATCGCAACATAATCCGGACCACATATAAATCCCCGTTTCCTTTTTGACGCATCATAAAACATTTTGGATCTGGTTACTTTCCCTCCATCCGTCAGCATTCCGTATTTACTGACATGACCAAAGACATAACTTTTTCCAGTCCCCTTCGGTGCCAACTCAATGATATTTACTCTCTTCTCCACAAAGGGAAGTAATCTGGTAAGCATTGATAGTTTTTGCAGCTCTGTTTCATAGCCCCCGGCATTATAATCTATTGCGCCCAATACGATATCGATCCATTCTTCCGTTGAAAAATGACTTCGCATTTCCTTGTAATAATCCACATCAACCGTATATGGGCAAAAATTCTTAAATCCTGTCAGCTTGATCTTCCCCTGGATTTTCGGCTTTGCAGTTTCATCCGGCGGTCGGTATCCAAGCTTGATGATTCCCCATACTTCACCGCTTTGTACCAGATCATCTTTGTATAACTCCCAAATCGCTGGTTCGATCATCGTTTCTTTATCTGTTACTCCAAAATCCGGCAAAGTAAATGTAATCTCGCCCGTTTTTATATTGATATCCACAGATATTTTTGTTAATAATTGTACTGTTTCATTTTCATAGATGATCTGATTTTTTATTCTCATCCAGTCTTCTTTTTTGGGTATGTATTTCTTTATGAATGCTGATACCTCATCCATATCAAAGCGCCCATAATCATCACTGAATGTTTTTAACAGATAATCCCTTAAAAAAGCAGGTAATCCCAGTGATGAAAAAAAATTGTTGTTTTTCAGATCTTTATATACGACCATCTCTTCGAAATAGTCCCGCAGCTTTTCTTCCAAAAGAATCCCCTCCTCTATCACAGTTCAAACAGTTTATTATCTGTCATTCCCTTTTTAATAATCTCAAACCTGTTGTCAGAAGATAACACCTCGGAACCGTTTAGTATATCCGCAAAATAGATTCCTTTCTTTGTACAATCGGTCACTTCTGTTTCATATATGTATTTTTGCTCTGTCGGCCGCGCAGCATAGTAATGGTCACCCACCTTCACCGACAGATGATCACCTGTCATCCCAACATAGATTCGAAGCACAGGTATTTCTTTGGCTGACAGCGTGATTACTTTATATGCATCCGGGATAAATGCCTCAATACTCTTATCTTTTTTGCTGATTTCTATGATCGGTACGGTCACTTCCTCAATCGTGGCTCCCCCGTGCACTTCCACATTAGCTCTTCTTCCGCCTTTGAATCTGTCATAATTCGCAAGCACCCAATATCCGGATTGTTCTATCGCAAAGTCAGGCTTTGTATTAATCTCATTCTTTGGACAGCATCTTCCCGAATGAACACCTTTCGTTTCCATTTCCCAATTATTCTCAGACTCATTCAGCACTGCCAGTCTGCTGGTTCCATGATCCGAAACGATTACTGCCTTTTCGTATTTATCATTCAATAACTGTGCACGAATACTCAAGAGAAGCTCATCGATGATTTCCAGTTCCCTGATTAGATAGACCGGCGTTTTCGTTTTCTCATAATCACAGCTGTCTTCTCCATGATGTTTTATTTCATCCAGGTTCTTTATGTTAGAAACCACGCACCCTTTGCTATCGCAGCTCCCTAAAAACTCTGTGTTATATTTTGTCAGTGAAGGAAGTTCGCATCTGCCATACATTATATTTATAGACAAGTCATATTCCTGCGTCTTATTCTGAATAAAGCCCAGGTATTCCGCTCCTAATGCATCCAAAAAATAAACCTGGGTATTTTTCAGATCGATCTTATCAAAAATCTGCGTCCTTGGTTTTAAAGATCCAACAAATCTCATTTCCCCAGATTGTTCTTCTACAAACTGTTTAAATTCGGGAAGCAGCTTATTGATCAACTTCTGATATTTGTATTTTTCGAAATAATCGTTCAGTAATTCGTCCTGAAAATGATATACAGATAAGTAATCCGCCAGATCCGGATATACCGGATCCAGTATTCGGATCAACTCATTTGCAGAGTAATTCTTCCCGTATATATCCAACCATTCGATGATCTTTTCCTTTTCCTGCCTGCTGAGATCTGTGAGATAATATATGGCATCTTCCTCTTTCACAGATACGATCTTACAATAATCCACCAACTCACTTATAAATCCCCGGAAGGATTTCAATATTTCTTTTCTTTCGGCATATAATCTGGCAAAATCCTCATCCGTTCTGTCTACAGACAGTATCGTCCGAAAAAGGGCCCTCGGAATATCTAAATATCCCGTAGTATATGAATTAGCCAATGACACATAGGAATCTTTTTTTGCACCATAGATGGAAAGCGCAATATAACAGATCCATTTTTTTGTATCCGAATAGTCTGGGTAATCATGCAACACCCTGATCATATCATCCGCATTTCCGAATTGTGTCTCCATGATCCTGGACATTCTGTTTGAACCAAGCAACTTCAACAATACTCTCCATTGTTCCGGAGTTCCATAGCTTTCCGGAACATTCTTGATACCGGGTTCTCTTGCACACAGGATCTCATATCCGTTGTTTAGTGACGAAACGCTAATGATCGATCTCTCATAAAGCTGTTTTCCCACGTTTGTAGCAATATATACTTCTGCATCCTTACTGTTCTCATATGCATCACCGATCTTCTCAAAGCCACTATAGACATGTGAAAATGCTTCCGAAAGCTCCGGCGATATCATTTTTATCTGCGGTGTATCATCAAATTCCCCATCCGCGATCATTATCTGCCCCCGTTCTGCAAATCGGCTATCCGTATATTTCAGGTAATTCCGACATTGGTAGGTTACAATGATCACATGGCCGCTAATTGTTTTTGACAGTAACGATTTTATCCTGTTTTTCAGCTCTGCCTCGCCGTCCAGTTTTAAATAAGCAGATAAATGTACAAGAAAGATGTTTTCTACATTACTCTCTATACAGTTTAACAGTTCTTCATATTTCAGGGGTTCATCATTCCCGCAATAGTTTCCTGCGGAAATAATTCTGTTTGCACCAACATCAAAATGATGTATGAAATCATTCATATCCTTCTTGTTGGAAAAATCTGTCACAACCGGCCATCTTTTCTCTGATTGCAAAAGAAGTTCGATTTTCTTTTCTATTTTTTCAATCGTCATGGAAACACCTTCTTTATTTTCCTTTGATGATCTCAACCCCGACTACAACATTGTCTTCAATCAATTGCTTTAAATACTCCTTCACTTTCTCTGCAGGCATTTGATCAATGATATCCTTTGCCTTTCCATACCCGGATTCCATATAATTTGCCTTCGCAAGCTGCTGTATCTTTATTGAAACCTCTTTACTCTCAAGCCAATAGTTCGGATGCTCCGATATATGTTTTCTCAGGTATTCCTTTACCTTCTCAGTATCATCAAACAAAACAGCATATTCTTTGAGAAATGTCTCCGCAAACACTTTATTCCGTTCGTCCTTACTGGTCAGTTTATCCAGATAAGACATTTTTCTGATATAATCCATCGCACTGTCAATAGCTTCCGTATCATTCTTTCCAGAATTGATCGTACCAAAAGCTTTTCTCGCAGTCACTGTCTCCTGATCCGGTACCATTGCCATTATCGGCATCGAGTATTCCGATGACCATTCATAAGGGCATTCCGTTCCGGTCAACTCTTTCCACAGATTACGAAGCTTCACGATAGCCAGCGAGCCTTTATACATTTGTACTGCTTTTTGAACCTTTTCACAGTACCTATCCGGCTCAGAGAGAAACGATCCTTTAAAATTATACTGATCATCCTCCAGCATTTCTTTTATATCTTCCCGACCAAGCCCGTCCAGATAGTGAACACAGGACTTTTCGAAAATCTCATCCTGCGATGACATAAAGCTTCGAAAGCCATCAGCATTGGCCGTCAATAGCTCCAAAAACTTCTTTTTTTGTGAGTCCAGCAAATTGTTCTGCCTCTTTAGGTCACGAAGCATTTCATAAAACTCTCCACCTTCGTCAAGGTCATTTTTGATCACGGAATACGCCAGCCTGATCTGCGAAATCTTATCACACCATGCTCTGATCGTTTCATTATATGATGTGTTTTTTGCCAGCACCTTATTACTGATCTCAATGATCTCATACTCCGTGATCAATTCATCGATTTTGCTGTGAACCGTATCCTTGTTCCATACCCAGTTTGCTGCATCAGAACTGAATTTATATTCCAAACGATTAATATACTGTCCACCATCACCTACAGCCGTCGCAATAGAAACCAGTTTTCCGTCTTTGTAAATTTCCAGATATCTCAGCATTCCTTTTTTGCATCGTTCCTTATCCAAAACTGCTTTCAGGTCATCTATCGCCTCGGGATTAGCGATGCATATATCACCGATCTCAATCGCAATATCATTATCCGATTTTCCTTTTCCGTCATTCTGGTTATTCGCTATTGCACAATAATAGTCTATCAGGGAGCATATAACATTCTTTCCTGTCTTAAAAGAAACATCATCCATATCATATTCTACCAACCAGATTGGAAACGCAAATGTTTTCATCTGTTCCCGGATCCTTGATCTTGTATCCGTAATCGATACACAGTATTTCGGATCAATCACAAAGACTTCCGATGTTACTTTATTAAAAGCACGCTCCGCTTCCGTCAGCGTTACAATATATTTGTCCTTATATCTCTTGTCCGGTGTGTTCTCCTGCTTGATGATATCCGAAATCATCGCTGCCAGCTTTTCTGTATCCATCGGATTCGTCGTCATATTGTCACTATATGAGAATGTTCCGTTTGCATACTCCTTGAGCACAAAACCAAGAATAAAAGCAGTCAGGTTACACGGCATAAATCCATACGGCTCCGACTTCAATATATTGTATATATGAGCGATCGATACACGATCATGCTCCTTAAAAACATCCGATATGATCCCATCTACTGACGTTTTCAACTCTGCAATATATGTATGTGATTTTTTCCAGTATCCTTCGATCTTCCAGGCATCTTTCAGGGCATTTTCCAGTTTCGTTGCTTCATTTCCTGATCTGTAAGTCCCCTTAGTTTCTTCCGTAATACCGCAGGCAGCACCTGCCGCCAGTGAATTTGCATCATACATGGTATTTAATACATTCGGGAAAGCGCCTTCCAGACACTTCGGATAATGGAGTTTGTTTATCTCCATTAGTTTTAAGGCCAGATCAGAAATATTCGAAGCCCTGTCACCTTCTCTGCAAAAACAGGAATAAACATAGAAATCCCCGCTTTTAATTCTCTTAGCCCAGTCCTTCAACGCCTCTACCGCATAAGATTCATATGTTTTTCTCTGCGTGATATCGCTGTTTCCGATCGCCATTGCCATTGCATAGTTTTCAACAAACTCACCATAACCCGCATCGCCCAGAGTTGTATTCGTTGTATCGATCACAACCACGGATGTATCCGTATTCTGTTCATAAAACCCCTTGATTTTTTTCTGCAGAAGTACGCGCTCGCTGTCATCTCTCGCGATCGTTGCAACAGCATATAAGCGATTGCTCACCTGATCTGGATTATTTGCTTTCTTTACCTCACTGTCAAAATCCGATAGTGTTGCGTATACCAGATTATATCTTGCTTTTAATGCTCCCGTAAATTCAATCGTGCTTCTCAGATCACTGCCGGTCATAAATGTCAGATCCTTAGTTGATTTATTCCGCGCGTCCTTGATGAATGGAGCGGAATCCACAGTCGATCCTGCATTTTTACAACAATAGGAGAATACATCTCCTGTTAACGGCGTTCTGGTTACCACGTGATCATTCAATAGCTTATTGGCTATATTTTTTGCAGCAAAATCAAGATCTGTTCCTTCGAACGCAAGTGTAAGATTCTTATCATTCGGAAGGAAAACATCCTTGTTTCCGCTCATCCTTTCAGATACTGCCTGCAAAAGCAGTATGGTTTTTAACACTCTCTTCTCATCCTCTATCAGGTCTTTGTTCAGTTTCAGCGTATAGCAGCTTAATACCTCTTTGATCCCGGATGCCAGCTTGTCCTGTCCGCTTTCATAAAAAAAGCTCCACAGCATATCTACTGTAATAAAAGGATTCTGCGACGAAAAATCATAATTATCGATAAACCATTGAAACGCTTTTACTTTATCATCTTCATCGTTTTTGATGAAATTAAACATACTTCTGGCAGTGGATGTATAATAAATGGATATATGCTGTAATAAAAGCGCTGCATAAGGATGGATCGGTAAAACATTTGACAGATCTTCATCGGAAAGACCAATTTTTGTCTTTACCGCTGATCTGCTGTTCATGGTCCGTTTGTCAAGGCTCCCCTTATTTTTTTCCCATTTTGCCGCCAACGTTTCGTCAGAGGTGATCTTCATCGCCTGATGCATCAGTTCAAATGCAATATTCTCAGGCAACGAGATATGTATCGGTGCAACAAAACGATCCAGGATCTTTTTCTTATCCGGATCACCATCCGAAAAATAACCCTCTGCCTTATGTGTTACGATCATAAGGCAAAACGGTGCCGTAGCCGACAATTCCGCAATCTGCTGAAACCCCGTCAGATGATGCAGATTATTCTCAAAATATTCTGAAAACTCATCCCAGATAAAGATCAGGTTGTAAAGATTGTTCTTTTCAATCACTTCCCGGATCCACTCACAGAGCTCCCCTGTGTTCATAGAGAAGCTTCCCCTGACCATACTCACCTTAAACAATTTGGAAATAAGTATCCGCAGATCTTCATCTTCATATTTTTTCAATTTTTTCAGGACATCGTCTGCCTTGTCTCCACCAAGTATGTCCTTACAGGATCCTGTCGCAAAAATATCAAAACTCTGTTTGTTTTCTTCATTTTCCAGGAAACGGATCAGTGCATTCTTTATAGACGAATGTGCCTGATTTTCAATTTCTTTATCCGCCAGTGCTTTCTCTATTCCTTCCTGCAAAGCAATGATAAGATCTACATCGCTGTTTATATCCGATGATCCATACCGATGACAGACCAGTATGTTTCCGGAATCTTTTTGAGCCATCAGATCTTTACACAGAAATTTATCCAGACCATACTCTGTAAAGTACGCTTGTGTCTCTTTCTCATCTGCTTCAATCAGCTTCTTCAAAGTCAAAACAGCATGCGACTTCCCCGTGCCATATGCACCATCAACCCAAATTGATAGTTTCTGTTTCCGTTTCAGAACATCTACGGTCGATTTCAGTAATGTAACAAATGAAGGGTGCGGATAAAACGTCTTCCATAAATCCGGATGAGTATCTATAATTTTCTTATCTACCTGAGGAAAGTATTCCGGATCAATATCAAAGTAATCACGATAGCTCATTTTTTATCCTCCTAAAACAGTTGATTTAATATTTCCGCAGAACTCATATCACTTTTTAATGTTATATTATCTAATCCAAGAGTAAATCTAGCTTCTATCAGATCTGGATAATTAAATGTTAAACCATTCAGTACTTTTTCCATATTATCTCTGTCAAGGCCAAATATCTGAGTAGGACTAACTCCATCCCGTTCTATGGAATCATCCAGAAGTTCTGTAAGCGTAAACTGATTTCGCCCTCCACATTTTTCAGAAAACTTATACAATGAATATAAAATCACACGTTCATCCGGATTATTCCACGGCGAGCGATAAAACGAAATCATTTTTTTCTTAACATCACCTGTTTTAGTATTTTTTTCTTCTATTTCAGGTATCCCAAAACCAATGGTATTTAATGGTTTGGTTGTATCAAGTATTACTTTAAATCCATTCCAAAACTCACTTATTGCTTTATCAGAAACATCTTCCTGTTTTAGCCTAAGACTAACAGCCTCTTGAGTGATTGTATCCATAAACGGAATATTTTTTATATACCAACCATATTGAGATGTATACGATAAGTTAACAAGCATTATTGCCCACGGAAGTTCATCGTCCAGTTCATATCTAAAAACTATCTCTCCTATTTGTGTTATCTCTTTCTTCTTTACTAGCTCTGCATCTGACATAAAGCCAAACATAACATCTGTTTTACGATTTCCTGGTTCATATGTATGATCTTTTGCATATTCCGATATCCAGTTAGCATCAATCCCTACACTTAAGTATTTATTGATTCCTGTCAGTTTCTTCATGATCTTACTCCCCTTGATGGAATTGTAGTATAAACAACCGCTTAATATTTTCAAGCATTCACGGCACTTTACGCACTTATCAGAAATTTCTAGCTTTCCACCTGACATTTTTATGTTTCTATATGGACACTCCGCCTCACAAGTACCGCATTTTATACAGTATTGCGATTTTGCTAATATATTTTTGAAATAAAACACAAATTCAATAGCATTCTTTGTTTTAGAACTGTTCTCAATCTCTATAAAATCATATCCATCTTTAGTCGATACTGATCCCCGTCTTTCAATACCATCATATTCAAAAATGTACTCTTCTTCATCCACTTTCTGAAGGTGTCCGATTGTCTTATACCATTTTTTCCAATCGCTGTTCAAATTCCTTATTTGGAATACCAATCTTCCCTTCTTTTCCTCAAATGAGAACCTTTCATCTTCTGCAAATTTCAATTCTCTTCCACTTAATCGTGTTTTCCATCCTCCAATATCCATAAATCTTTTTGCATTATTTCCTCGTAAATCTTTCGAACTATTTTCGATTATCTTTTTCGTATAATGCATCACTTCATCTTCAAAAAACATTTTTTTCATGTATTCGTGTCGCTCCGTTGAATTAGGGCACATTATGCATCCAACCCTGTTGAATCCATATTTATATGCTTCATTAAATTCTAAGCCTTTCTCATACATGTATAAGTATATTTCTGCTGATGACCATTCCAATATAGGATGAAAGCTATACTGTCCAGCAATTTTTTTTCCTTTACTCAATTCATCATATTCTGAACGACTAGCACTTTCATCCCCTCTAACCCCTGTAATCATCATAGTTCTAACAAATTTCTTATCGCATATTTTACTAATTTTATTAATTACGGGAGCTGTTTTATGAACAGTGCAACACCATCTAACTTTTCTTGCAGGCGGTCCGAAAACATCCCAGTTCTCCGATGCCGATTTAGGTGCATTAGCTATGTAAAATTCTATGTCTTTTAACGCACAATCCATAGATACATTTTCGACAAGCTTAAGCGTTGTCGGAAATTCCATATCTGTATTACCAAATAAAACCTTAAATTCATTATGCGGAAGAGCTCTTTGACATAAATCCAAAACAACAACGCTATCCTTCCCACCCGAAAATGCCACATAAAATACATCCACTTTACTTTTATACTTTATATATACATTATAGATTTTCTTTATTGTATCTTGCGCTAATTGTTCTATCAGCCCTTTATTCTTTTCCACCATTTGCGGAATATCTACATAGCGTAGTGGATAGCCTTCTGGTTCCGGATCTTCTAAAACAACTATCTCTGGTGCTTGATATAGTGTTCCACCTTTTACTTTTGCCACCAATCTTCCTCTATAAAAATAATTATTCGCTTCAGCCCACATATATGGGTAGCTGTCATTTTTATCATACTGCCATATTTTATCAAACCCCAAAATATCAAGTTCTTTGTAATATACCGGCCTCGGTTCCTTTGAAAACGTCAACGGCATTGGTGTCAGAATGTATCCTCCCGTTGATGAATCCCACTCATAACTGTACATCTTGTACTTATCCCCTTTTGTTCCTTATTTCTTTTGCCTTATCAATCGCTTCTTCGATCTTGCTATAACTTCGCCTTGTCAACAGATTTAAATCTGCCAGATAATCTAATGCTTTATTTTTCGAAAGGGAAATCTCACTTTTTGCCAGAATTTCTGCGCACACATTCACAAAGTCCTCATACCCTTTTCCTTTTCTCACAACCACGCCCGCAACATTATTTAGCGAACGCCCATTATTTGACAAAACATATTTTGCGCTGAAGTACATTAGATAACTTTCCAGCAGGAATATATTCCATTCATATCCCACATTTGGAAAAACAAGAAAAGAATCAATTTCTTTTATCGGTATATAATCTGATGACATATACGATGCGATTGCTTTATCCGTTGCATCAACATCAAAATCAACTAAACCTCTGGTTACAAACAGTTCTCTGGCTACTCTGACCGTCGATTCAGATAATGAATCGAAATATACGGCCCCTCCGCTTACTTCTTTTGAGAATTCATAGATATCCGTATCCGAAAACGGAGCATGATGTTGACCATAAAGTTTGTATACCATAGCCATATTCATAGACTGACCATGGCTGCTTATTACCTCGCTGTCAAAGTTAAACCTTCCGGATAGCTTTTTGGCTATCGCATTTCGGATTCCCAGCGCCGACAAGTACGCATTATTCTCTATAAATAACGGCATCTCCGTTTGAATCCGCTTGAATACTCGCGACCAGATACAATACCCTTCCTCTTCGAGCTCCGCTCTGATATAATCTGTTATTTTATCTGCATCATCCTGAGAAAACTCAAATATACCAATGTGAAAATAATGTTCTTTCTCATTCAGCAGGATATCCCGATTCGTTTTGATCCCGCTATAGATGACTTCTTTTGATATATGTGACAATCCTTCATATAATTCATCATAAGATAATGGCTTCCCCATTCGGATCATATAGTCTTCTATTTCTGACGTATGATCCACTTTTATATTTTCCTCTTTTGACATGTATTCTTCGCCAAAGAAATACTCACCCGGTGTGCATACATATTCGAGATAAGGTTTTAACATCAACGCTTCCGTAAGATTGAAACAGGAAGCAAACACGCTTGACAGATCCGAGTAGATTGCCTTGTAATACAATACCTGATTGCCACCGTCAAAGCTGACTCCGACATATTCCAGCAATTTTTCCTTCGCCTCGTTATTTATGATTCCTTCCGGCGGAAACACTCGATCCTTATACAATATCCCGCATTTACGAAGACACAGGATCAGATCTTTATCTGATAAACTGATCTCTTCCTCTATGATGTCTTTGTATGTTTCACGAAAATTTTCTAGGTCTATGGAATCCATCCTCATGCCATATGGATATCTTGTCCCCAATACCCGCATAAATGCATCCCTGTCAAAGTCAATCTGACGCTCTGCATTTTTCGAAAAAGAGTAAACGCCGTCACGCACCTCCGTAACCCAGGGCAGTTTATCCAAAACACCCTTGAGTTCTTCCGTTTCGATCGGGATACCAATAATCGACCGGATCCATTCCATATCAAATCCGTTAACGTCATCATATACACTTGCCATGGATTTTAAACGCATATACAACGCCGAATTCGTCTGCTTTATGTCATCATCTGATGAGAACATTTCCGACCTGATCTTTTTATAGTCAAAATCAGAATCTCCTGAAAAAAGTATATATTTTGTCCAAGCACCTCTGTACTGATTATGTCCTGATGCGTTTCTCTCTACAAACTCAGGAATCATCAGCAATTTCTGCAATGCGGTTTTTAATAATTCGGGATCTGTAATTTCAAAAACCCCGGAGAAAATAACACCTTTTCTCTTTGCAATATCTTCCACTTGCCCTAAAGCGGATATATATATCCTTGCCGTTTTATTTGACATTCCTTTTGATATCATCCAATCGGAAAATTCTTTTTTCCTGTACTCACAGTCTGCTGTCTCCGATGTAACGTTAACATTGCACTGCTCTTCCTGTTCAGACTCCTCTGCAGATTCAACACAGGCCACATCTTTCCCTATATTATCTTCCTGCGGTACTACCGTCTCCAGACAATCAACATTTTCCATATCTTCCGAATCCGAACTATCCTCATCTGCAAATTCGCCTTTTTCTTTGATAAAAGCAATATAATACCTTACAGCCACACCCATCTGGCTGATCTGCCGTCTGTAGCGGAACCGAAAAAAACGATTGGTTTCAACGATATTCTTCACTTTTTCCAATACTACCGGATCCGTTGTTTCAAATATGGGGACTTTCAGAATCTTTCGATCCAAAAAATAATCATCTAGGTGAAAGTATGTTCGAAGGATTCCTGGTAATTGCTTCTTTGGCAGCCTTTTTGACAACCATTTTTTATATTTTTCCTCTATGGATTTCTTTGAACCAACCACCTTTCGGGCCTCCTGAAAACACGTTCCATGGGTTGCTCCACCCAATAAGCTCATAATCTTTATCATTATACACCTGATGGGTGTTTATGGCTATACCTGTAAGGTCTTTTTCTAGTATTCAGATTTTCCATATAATAGTTTTTGTTGCATTACTCAGGGAGATCTGATTATGGAGACCATGTACACCGATATCGGCTATAGAATAAAAGAACTGCGCCATATTCATAATATGACGCAGGATCAGCTTGCTGAAAGAATGGATATCAGCATCAAACATATGAGCGCTGTAGAGCGCGGTGTTTCCAGCTTATCTCTGGAAAAACTGGTACAGATCTGTAAGGTTCTCGATTGCAGTCTGGATTATCTTATATTGGGTAAATCCCTGATAACGGCCGAAACTTATCTCCCGAATACTATTATCGAGATTTTAAGCTCTTCTGACGAAGAAGAGAAACGTATGTTCCTGAAATACATTGAAATGTATACGCAAATCCACCGAAGATGACTTTATCAAAAAAGAGCATCGCATTATAGCATATTTCTCATACATTGACATGCAAAAAACGCCGAATTTTCTCGGCGTTTTTCGGATTTTTAAATATTTTACTTATCCTACCTTCTCAAAATCCTGCTTTCCGTGTTTGCAGATGGGGCAGATGAAATCGTCGGGTACTTCCTCACCCACATATTCGTATCCGCAGATACGGCAGCGCCAGATCGTCTGTCCGTCCTGTGTCTTGCCTACCGCTTCCGGCTTCGGTTTGATGTTCGCCTGATAGTACTCATAGGTTGCTGACTTTGCATCTGAAAGTACATCCATATCCGTTACCTGCGCCAGGAAGATCGTGTGGGTTCCCATATCCACAGTCTCTTTTACCCAGGCAGCGATATACGCATTGGTGCCCTTCGTAATGATCATGCAGTCATTCGCGCCGCGTTTGCAATCCGTAAAGCCTGCAAACTTATTTACATCCCTGCCGGACTGGAAACCGAAATTCTTAAACAGTGCAAAGTCCGCATCTTCACTGATGATGGAAACAGTGAATTTCTTTGTCTCCATGATCATATCATGGGTATAGTTGTTTTTGTTCACCGCGATGCTGATCACATTGGGATCGCTCGTCACCTGGATCGCGGTATTGATGATACAGCCATTGTCCTTGCCGTCCTTCTGCGCGGTCAGCACAAACAGGCCGTAACTCAACTTATACATAGCTTTTTTGTCCATTTTGTAACCCTCCTTTTTTTCTTTTATTGTATTCTTGCGAATTATTTATGTCAATATACTTGATTTACGCAGCGGGATTTTATTATAATATCCCTAACTGTGTAACTGTTTACATTATCTTATTTTACGGAGACGGAGGGTCCCAAAAAATGTCATCATTTTACAGATTGGATCAGGTCAGGATGCTGGATCCCTATTGTGTAAATGCCTTTGAAAAGGATGTCGCATATCTGGAAAAACTGGATGTTGACCGGCTTCTGGCCGGCTTTTACGAAACCGCAGGTCTTTCCATGCCGAAGATGCGTTACGGTGGCTGGGAAAATATGCTCATCGGCGGCCACACGCTCGGCCATTATCTTACCGCTGTATCACAGGCCTGTGCCAATGCACAGTGTTCCGCAAAGGATAAAGAGATCCTGCTGGATCGTATCCATCGGGCCATCGACGGACTTCTGGAATGCCAGGCACATTCCAAAGGAAAACCCGGCTTTGTCTTCGGCGCGATCATCAAAGATCCGTCAAATGTGGAACTGCAATTTGATCTGGTAGAACAGAATAAAACAAATATCATCACCGAAGCATGGGTACCCTGGTACACCATACACAAGATCCTGGACGGTATCGTTAACGTATACCGCTTTACCGGCTATGAACCAGCGCTGACCCTGGGCAGCGGCATCGGCGACTGGACTTATGCGCGCGCATCACAGTGGTCCGAAGAAACCCATCGCACCGTACTCGGCATCGAATACGGCGGAATGAATGATGCGTTATACGATCTGTATCAGTTCACCAAAAAAGAAGAACACTTAAAGGCAGCGCATTTCTTTGATGAAGAAGCTTTGTTTAAAAAAGTGGCTTCCGGTGAAAAGAATGTATTAAACAACCGTCATGCCAACACCACGATCCCGAAATTTTTGGGTGCATTAAACCGCTATCTGACCGTCGGGGATGAACAGTATCTGGAATATGCTGAGAGTTTCTGGACCATGGTTACGGAACGTCACACCTACGCCACCGGCGGTAACAGCGAGTGGGAACACTTCGGTGAAGACTTTATCCTGGATACCGAGCGCACCAACTGCAATAACGAAACCTGCAATACCTACAATATGCTGAAGATGACGCGCAAACTCTTCGCGATCACCGGCGATAAGAAGTATGCAAAGTATTATGAAAACACCCTGATCAATGCGATCCTGTCTTCCCAGAATCCGGAAACCGGTATGACGATGTACTTCCAGCCCATGGCTTCCGGGTACTATAAATGCTATGGTACGGAGTTTGATAAATTCTGGTGCTGCACCGGCAGCGGTATGGAAAACTTTACCAAGTTGAATGACAGCATCTATTTCAAAGAAAAAGACGGCATCACGGTAAATCTGTTCCTTTCTTCCGAAGTGACCGATCCGGATCTCGGCATCCGCCTGGTACAGGAAGCAGATGTTCCCGCAAAGGATACCATCCGCTTTATCGTGCATCCTCTGCAGAACGGATCCGCATCTGCCAGACTGCGCATCCGTATCCCGGAATGGGCCTATGATACTACTCTTTCCGCAGACAGCAAAACCGTTACGGAAGAAAACGGCTATTATATCGTTGACGGCGAATGGAAAGACAACGCCGTTTTCTCCATGACGTTTAAATGCAACGTATCTGCCAAAGGCCTGCCGGACTGCGATACCGTATTTGCCTTTACCTATGGACCGCTTTTGTTATCCGCGGATCTGGGTACGGAAAACATGATCGACGGTACGACCGGTGTAGACGTCACGATCCCGACCAACAAGATCTCCGGAAACGAATTCTTGAATATCGCCGAAGGAACGGTAAACGATTTTATCGCAAACATTGCTTCCCATATGGAAAAACAGGGCGATGAACTTTGCTTCCTCCTGCGCGGAACCGATCGCGAACTGACCTTCCGTCCGCATTACCGGAAAACAAGAGAGCGTTACGGCATCTACTGGTATTTCCTGGATCAGAACAGTACCTCCGGGGACGGCGGGGATATCCAAAAGAAACGCGCGTTGGAAGAAAAACGGCGCGAAGCGATCCTGGATACCGTGCAGCCCGGCTATGGCCAATACGAAAACGATGATTTCCATGCAATGGAAGAACGGGATACCGTGGGCTCCACCGACCAGGGAACTTCACGCTATGCAAAACCCAACGGCTCTTTCGGCTATCATATGAGAGCAGAAGAAAACACAGAACTGATCCTGGAACTGCATCTGCTCCGCGAAGATAACGGAAAGCTTTTATCCGTGTGTCTGGATGATGAGGAGATCTTCCGCAAGCGTCTGCACTATACCGGAACCCTTACGGAATATGTTGTAGAAATACCGGTCTCCGCTGAACTTGCAAAGAAGCATCTGACCCTGCGCGCTCACGAGAGCGGAACCGAAGTACCCAGCCTGTATATCCGTTTCCGCGGCAGCTGGGGCGAGCCTTCCGCCAGGGTCTTCGGATTTATCTATCTGTTAAAGAATTGGCATGAATAACGTTTAAGACCGGCTTTTACAGCCGGTCTTCTTTAAACATTCGCATCATTTCATTTGTGAGACTCAGATTATTGGGCTGCAGTTCGATCTCTTCCCGCTTCACCCATTCCGCATATTTGAGTTCTCCTTCATCCATCCGGATCGTACTGTCACCATCCACATCGCAATAGTATCCGACCAGGATATCCTGCGCCATTCCCCATGGCTGCGATTTGTAATAGCGGATATTCTTTACCTTTACACCGGTTTCTTCCATCACTTCGCGGGCCACGGTCTCTTCCAATGTCTCTCCGATCTCGGTAAAGCCGGCAACCAGCGCATTGTGTCCGTATCCCTGCCGGTACTTTGTTAAGAGTAATCGATCTCCGTTGGTCACGCCCACGATCACCGCAGGATTGATCCGCGGGAAGATCATATTCCCGCACTTCGGACATTTCATAGCCCTTTCTTTTTCATCCGGTTCCAGTTTTTCCGCGCACCTTCCGCAGTACACATTATCCGCATACCACCGCCACAGATGATAGGCCGTAAATGCCGCAAACACATCCGGTCCCTCTGCACAGATATCCCGTACCTCCCGGATCGTAAGATAAGCATAACCTTCTTTCAGCTGATCCGGCTTCTCCATTACCAGAAAGTATCTGTGATCGTCGATCGAAAACAGATAAATCGATGGCTGATCCTTAATATCTTTCTTACTGAGAAAAGTCAGCTTTCCGTTTTTCTCCCATGACAAAAGCTTTCCTTTTTCATCAAAATAAAAAACGGTATCCTCTTCTCTTAATTCATAATGGCCAAATTCATTATGCAGTTTACTCGGATAGATATCCTGTATCATCGTGTCTTCACCTCTCTTATCCTTATAAAGCAAACGACAAAACGAAAAAAGTTTTGTCGTTTACCATATAGATCATCGACACATTATAGCATATCTCCCGGAATCAAACAACAATGCCTGACCATATATCTTACACGTTATATAATGCATCCCAAAAACGATTTTCATATCGTGCGCAGGTTTGAAATATCTCACACAGCTGCTCCGCCTGTTTGGGATCCTGATCTTTTGTTTCCCGGTCAACGGCTTCGATCCATAAACGGTTCGCTTCCGTATAGGCCGGATCCGTGTATGCCGCAAACCATTCCCGATAAGGGGACACTGCAACCGCCTGCGGATGCCGGTCACTCATCTCCCGTGCAAGATACGCATAGCCCCAGGAGCACTGCAGCAGCGCTACAAGCCCTGCGATCATCCCCAGATGCTCCGGTTGCAGCAGCATATAATCCGTATACTCCTGCAGCACCTGCTCTTTTGTCGCGTTCTTTATATCCGCTTCCGTGATCCCCAGTTTTTTCATTTCCGGCAGATGAACATGTTCCGTCTCCGTCTCCGTTTGCAAAAGTATTTTTTCCAGATATTCCCGTAACGCCGGATCTTCCACCATTGACAGAATTCTCTTTAGGATCTCAACGTAATCCTGCAGATACAGATAATCCTGCAGCATATAGTTGGCATACAGGTATTTTTCCAAAGAACCGTCTGCCATCTTTTTTACAAAAGGCTTATCTAGCGCTTCCTTCCAAAGATCCTCTGTTATCACAAATAATGTATCCGAAAAACGCATATATCCGTCCTTTTTATTTCTCAGCGATGATCGCTACATATCCGCCGCTCTGATATCCTTCTACCACCTCTTCCACTTCTTCATTGGTGTAGAGAGGATTTTTCACCAGCGTCTGATAATAAGAAAATTTCTGAATGCCAAGATTCTTTAATACATTGATCTTTTCTTCCGTAGTATGCCATACACCGGAAGATGCCAGGGCCAGCGGATACGGAAGCGCCGGCATTGCACCTTTCAGGTATTCGTGATCATAAGTATTCAGGCTCTTTCCGAGAAGATACATAAAACCAAATGCGCTTTCCTTCGGCACATCGAGAAGGATCAGTTTTCCGTTCTCCTTCAGCGCTTTCAGACTTTTTTCATAAACCGGCGCAAGATCTTCCATATAACTGGAGCTGCCGTTAAAATAAATAATGTCATAAGTATTCTCCGGCAATTCCACATCTTCGATCACACCATACTTAATGATGTTCACGCCGCGCTTCTCGGCGATCTTGCCCATATCTTCCGAAGGCTCGATCCCTTCAATGCCGGAACAGTCGATATAACTTTCAAACAGACCGCTTCCGCATCCCACGGACAACAGTCTTTTTCCTGTAATATCACCCAGTACTTTCTGAAAAAGTTTCAGCTCACTGGTAAACAGTTTATCGTTCACCATAAACCATTCATCATACTGGTTTGCATACCCGTCAAATTTCTGCTTTGTTTCGTTACCCATTTCTGTTTCTCCTTAAATAAATTTATATGATCGCGTAGTTATGAGCAAGTGGTCCGCTTCCTTTTCCGAGATCGAGCATCGCTGCCAATGCCCCGGAAATATATTCTTTTGCATTTTTTACCGCATCTTCCGGTGTCTGGCCTTTTGCCAGATTGGATGCGATTGCGCTGGATAAGGTGCATCCGGTTCCGTGTGTATTCGGATTGTTGATCCTCTTTCCCGCAAACCACACCGGACCGTTTTCCTTGTAAAGCAGGTCATTGGCATCATTCACCTGATGTCCGCCCTTACATAACACCGCACAGCCGAATCTTTCATAGATCACTTTTGCTGCAGTGACCATATCTTCTTCAGATGCGATCTTCATGCCGGATAATACTTCTGCCTCCGGTATATTTGGCGTGATCACGGTTGCCAGCGGAAACAGATATTCCTTCAGCGTATCGATCGCATCATCACTGATCAGCTTTGCTCCGCTGGTCGCCACCATTACCGGATCCACAACGATATTTTTTGCCTGATACTGTTTTAATTTTCCGGCGATCACTTTGATCAGATCCGTTGACGAAACCATACCGGTTTTTACGGCATCCGGATAAATATCGGTAAATACCGCATCCAGCTGCTGCTCCAGAAATTCCGGCGTCACTTCCATGATCCCGGTGACTCCTGTGGTATTCTGGGCCGTCAGCGCTGTGATAGCGCTCATGCCGAATACGCCGTTCATCGTCATGGTCTTTAAGTCTGCCTGGATCCCTGCGCCTCCGCTGGAATCACTGCCTGCAATGGTCAATGCTGTATTCATATTGCTTCCCCTTTATTTTATTTTTTGAAACGCTTCCATCAGTTCTTTCGCCGCGATCTCCGGATCCGGCGCTTTCATGATCGCGGATACCGCGCAAACACCGGCGATCGGGATCCCTGTCAGCACACCCAGGCGGTCTTTATTCAAGCCGCCGATGGCATTCACCGGGATCGGTACTGCTTCACAGATCTTTCTCAGCATGTCCGTAGAAGTCAGGATCGTCTTCACCTTGGTCGTTGTCGGATAGATCGCGCCCACACCGAGATAATCCGCGCCCTGCTCATAAGCTTCCGTTGCCTGCTCTACTGTCTTGGCCGTAGCTCCGATGATCCAATCCTTACCGAGTATCTTTCTGGCGATATCGATCGGCAGATCACTCTGTCCCAGATGTACGCCCTCGACCTCTGCCGCCATCGCCACATCCAGACGGTCATCGATGATCAGCGGCACATCGTATTTCTTCGTCAGCATATGTACTTCACGAGCAAACTCCAGATACTCTCGCGTCGTTCTTTCTTTTTCGCGTAACTGTACCAGCGTAACACCGCCGCGAAGCGCCGCCTCTACGCGGCGTAGAAATTCCTCTTTTTCATATCCTGTGCTGTCTGTGATAAAGTATAGCGTTGTGTCCATTTTCTTCATCTGTTTTTCCCCTCATCCGGCCTTCGGCCACCTTCCCCCCGGGGGGAAGGCAAGTATATTGAGACCTGGCCTTCTTAATAACTGTTCAAAACCTATCAGTTCTTCCCGTTTCAGTCTTCCTCTAATAGTTTCATTTCTTCCAGCTTCTCACCGGTCACTGTAGAGAGCCGGTCCATCAGATTTACGCCAAAACTGCCGCTGCCCTTTTCCGTCTCTGCCAGCTGTCCGCATACACCAAGCATGACCGCGGCCATCACGGCTGCCGAAAGTGCATCCTCCGCCACCGACAGATATGCCGCGCACAATGCTCCCTGCATACAGCCGGTTCCCGTGATCGTCGCCAATTGCGGAGTGCCGTTTTTACAACGGCTCAATCGTTTTCCGTCCGTGATCAGATCCGTCTGTCCGCTCGCCAAAACAACGGTCGCATACTTTTGCGCCAGCACTTTTGCCGCTGAAACAACTTTCTCTTCATGGACGCCGTCTTCCGCATCCACGCCACTCGCATAATACTCCGGATCATGAAGCGCCAGGATCTCCGAGTAATTTCCTTTGATCACGGAAGGCATCGTTTCCTGCAGCAAAGAAAGCGCATACTCCCGACGGTTAGGCAGACTGGCTACACCGCACACATCCAATACATACGGAACATGTTTCTCCCTTGCTGTCTCTGCAGAAAGCCGCATGGACTCCATCCGCACATCCGTGATGTTTCCGAGATTCAAAAGTACGGCTCCGGCATTTGCCGTGATCACCGGCGCCTCCAGCGGATGTTCCGCCATCATCGGTCGTCCTCCCACAGCCAGGATCGCATTGGCACACTGATTGATCGAGATCGGATTCGTAATGCAATGGATCAGGGGATGCCGTTCTCTTAATATCTCATGCAGTTTTTTGATCATGCGCCTTACTCCTTCCGGACTTTGCGATAAAATACACGATCGCCGCAATAACAAATACGATCAATGCGCCATAGGCAAGATACGACCAGATCTGCCCCTCCATACCGAACACGCCGGGCACGATGTGCAGGATCACAAACAGGATCGGACCAAAAGCCGCAACCGTAAGCGCATTGGAAAACACCGTTCCCTTATCCGTATATACCGGGGATGCCAGCATCTGCTGCATCTTCGCCAGCATTCCGTTATCGATCAGCTTACGCAGGAAGAAAAAAGCAATACTTCCTCCGATCAGCGTCCCGCAGGTAAAGGACGGCACATAGAACAGCCAGCTGAGTCCTTCTCTTCCCATCAGATAGGTCATTACCGGATAGGATGCGACCGCGCCGATCACGCCGGTTCCGATCACCTCACCAAGTACCGCGCAGACCAGTTTTCCCTTGGACAGGCGATACAATACACCGGAGAGAAATGCTCCGAACACCGCTCCGGTCAGCGCTAAAGGCGGGATCCCCATCAGTGTCATGCGCAGGATACCGATCACCACCGCGCAGAGCAGCGAATACCACGGCCCCATCAGAACCGAGCATACAATATTGATAAAATGCGCCATCGGGCACATTCCCTCCACGCGAAGGAGCGGCGAGATCACGACGCCGAGCGCGATCAGCATGGAGAGTACGACCAGTTTCAGTAAACTTTTAGAATCTTTCATTTCCGTTTCCTCTTTTCTAAGTTTTACTTTTTACAAAACAGCCTTCTGTCTTGTCCGGTCGGGAATCACTTTTCCCCTCTCACGCCGAAACACGGCTTCCCATCGCTCTTTTCGTATACAAGGCGCTCCCCTTGTATCCGTCCGGTTTCATCCGGATCCTTCGCTTCACACTCCTTCCTGCAAATACAGCCTGATGTGAATTTCCATAAAAATAAGGAAACCGATTCGGTTTCCCTCCATACATAGTAAATATGATCTACATCCCTACGTTGGCATTATCCAAATCAGGTATCGGTCGAAGGTCACACCTTCCTCTCAGCCTGTACTACAAGCTCCCGCGCTTTTTTATTTTCCGACTTATTGTAAACATATTCCGCCAAAAAAGCAAGTTCTTTTTTAACCATATAAAAATCTTTTTTTACTATAATTGAAATTGCAAAGCACGAATCCGTCTTTTCAACCGTTTTTTCCCCATGCTATAATGAAAAAAATTTTTATAAGAATTTATGATCCGGATGTCAGATTTCCCTGTCCGGATCCGTATTGTATATGAAGGTCCTTCGTAACTATTCAGAGTAACCCGCAAACCGGAGTGAAACATATGCCTGATATGGACAATAAAAACACAGAACGCCTGGTGCAGACTTATGCAGACATGATCCTGCGCATCTGTTACATGTATCTGAAGCATACTCAGGATGCCGAAGATATCTGTCAGGATGTCTTAGTAAAACTTTTGTCCGGCAACCCGTCTTTTGAGAGCGACGAACACGAAAAAGCCTGGATCATCCGGACCACCATCAATGCCTGCAAAGATCACCTGCGTTCCAATTTCTGGAAACGTGCCATCGATCTGGACAATGCAAATGAAATAGAAGCACCCAAAGAACCGGACTCCGAGTTGATGGAGTATGTGATGCAGCTTCCGAAGAATTATCGCATCAGCATCTATCTCCATTACTACGAAGGTTATCCGGTATATGAGATCGCATCCCTGCTTGGCCGATCGGAAAACACGGTTTCGGCATACCTGTCCCGCGGGCGCAAACGATTGAAGGCCCTGCTCGAAAAAGATGCAGACCGCAAAAAAGATCTGAAGGGAGAAATCCGTTATGTCGAATGAATTGGAAAAAGAATTCCATAAATCCATAGACAGCCTTTGTTTCTCATCCGAAGCAAAAGACAGATTGTGCAAAAAGATACAGTCTGACGCCAAAGGATCAGAAAGAGAGAATAAAACTATGAAAAAATGGACATTACCGAAGGTCGCAGCCGCAGCAGCCGCTGTACTTGCACTATCCGGCGGTGGCGTATATGCTGCCGGCGTGATCACCGGATCCTACACACATGTGTCTGATTCCGACTTCAAATACAGTTACAGTGAGATCAGAAAGGCTATGGATCAGGCCGGCATCCATGCCTATGTACCGGAATCCTTCTCGGTCGGATATACCTACAAAGCAGCCGCAGTTTTAACGACACACGATACGGACGAGAGCGGAAATGTCGTAAACAGCTATCCGGATCTGAACATCGTCTACCAAGATGCTTCCGGCAACCGGCTCATAGCAGATCTGTACGATACCGCAAACATCACCGATGAGCGCACGGATCCGAATGCTGTCCGTGAGATTGATGGGATCACGGTATACTATGATTACGTAGAATATGTGACTGTTCCGGATGAAGATTATCTGGAGAATACCCTGGATCCGGAAATCCGGGACCGCGTATATAACGATACTCATTTTGGTGTGATCTTCAATTCCGCAGAGGAAGATTATTGCGCCTACAGTAATATCAGCTTCCAAAAGGACGATATCTATTATCATATCATGGTTCGTGATAAAGAACTTTCCGCAGATGAATTGTTTACCGTAGCGGAAGAAATGATCCGCCAATAAGCAGAAATATCTTTCGTGAGACCACCAAAAAACCACGGGGATGTTTGATCCTCGTGGTTTTTCCTTTTCTCGATTTCCTTTTCTTGATCTTCCTTTTTCCCGCTCTTATTTTTTGATAAAATTCTTCGCGATAAAGTGATCGATATACTTCTCGATCTTTACCATGATCTCATCGTAGCGTTCCGGTTCCCTGTCGCACAACTGGATCAGAAGAGACACCGGCGCGCAATATTCCATCGCAAGCATTTCCGGATCACATTCCGCGATCGCTCCCAGCTTTATCAGTTCTTTAAATATCTCTTCAAACTGGTGCATGATATTATTCAGCTGAAAATCGGATGCCCGATCCCTCAGATTGTCGTTCCTGAACTGCTCGATCGTATACATTCTCCGGAATTTTCTTACCCTCTCGTCCGTCATAGTATACCCAAGCTGATGCATACTGAATTTCTTCAGCTCCTCCCCGTCATGGATCCACACCAGAGATTCCGACGTCATATTCATCTTGACTTTATAATTCTCAGATGCCTTACTGTGTATGATCTCAAAGATTTCTTTCTTCCCTTTGAAATACTTATAAATATTGGGGGCTTTCATCCCGCAGGCTACCGCGATCTCGTCAATGGACGTTCCGTCATATCCTTTTCTGGAAAACAACTCCAATGCAGCTTCTAATACTTTTTCTCTTACTGAATCAACGCTCATAATGTCTCCTATCTCATCCGGTATATCGAATGCCTATATCCGGCCATACCCTTGCAGGACGATTCTTCGTCATCTATCGATGCAGCCGATATTACAAACTATATAATATATAATATTATAATACCCATTATATGTCAAGGATAATGCTACTTATAGTAGCACAAATGCAAAGTCCGGTTGATTGTTTTCGAAAAATCTTCGTGATAAATTGATATACAGATAGTTTTCTATGACTTGACGACGACTGCGGCATAAGCCGCGATACTGTTTTCCTTTCTCAAACCCACGGGGATGATCCTCGTGGGCTTTTCAGTTCTATGTACGGAACCACCTCAGGGGATATTATTATAACCAGATCACTTCACTTAAGACCTGCCGCACATTCTGGTCATTTAAGACTACCAGTTTCGACAGATAATGCGCCCGTTCCTCATCACTCATCTCACGCATTTTTTCCGCTCCCGATTCCAGACTGTCCTTCATGGAATCCAGTCCCTGAATCTGTGCTTCGATCTTCCATAAGGATTCCTGAAGCGCATTCTTTTTCTGTTCAAACAATGCGGATACATCTTCCTTCGAGATGGTTCCGGATAAGATCTCCGATATCTCATTCAACGAGAAACCAAGATCCTGAAGTCCCAAAAGCGACTCCAGCTCCGTCAGCTGAGAAGCCCTGTAATACCGGTATCCCGTTGCCTCGTCCACATAGGCCGGCCGTATGATATTTTTCTCCTCATAAACATGCATAGCCTTAACGGAAATGCCGCCCATCGCAGCCAGTTCCCCGATCTTTAAGAGTTTCTGATCCGATTGGCTCTCACTCATCTCACTGCTCCCCTTCACCCGGCGCTAACACCTCGTATACCCGCTCCGCGCCGGTCAGATTCGTCTTCATACGGTTGATACAGTTGTTCACGCACATCACACCAAGCATCATCTGACCACGGTACTGCGTGATCTTCATAAGCTGGGCAAAATCCCGTATTCCTGTCCCCATCATACTATTTCCCATCAGCAAAAGCAACAGGTATCCGAAGGTGCCGGAGAGTACATTGAAAAACATCGACCAGGCCCCCAGCTTATGCGCTTTCCGATTCTCCGCCATGATCTTTAAGCTGGTCTCTTCTATTTTCTCCAGTACGATATCTTCCCCGTCAAAGATCCGGATCGTCTCACCCGCATTGGCGACCGGTTCCATCCAGTTGGTATACGCCGCATACGCTTCCTGCGCATTTCTTTTGTAATACGGAACCTTCCGTATGATCACGATACTGCTCAGGATAAAAAACGGGACCATAACAAGCAATGTGAACGCAAGCATCGTTACATTCAGCATCACCAGGATCACGGAAGATACGATCAGATTACAGGTCGCGATCGCTGCATGCATCAGGTTCAGCGGCTCCATCAGATAACCTGCCGTCCTGTCTGCATCCGCATTGATCCGCGTGATCCAGTCACCTGCTGAATATTGCTCCATTTCCTGTCCATTACGATCCAGCATGGATTGCAGGATCTTCTCCCGCAGTTTCCGGTGCAGCAGCAGATTGGCCTTCACGGAGATCAGACTCCATACCGTTGCATTATACGCAAACAAAAGAACGGTAAACAGCAGAAATGTCCAGAATGCAGACGGCAATTCATCACGCCCTTTCGTTTGGATCAGACGCAAAAAACGCTCCAGCAGATTGGCTCCTAAAATCGCATTCAGAGAATCAAACGGCAGCCGTAAGATCATTACCACCATCAGAGTCTTCCACAGTCCTAATTCTTTTAAGATCCATGATACCTTTCGATCCATCCTCTTTTCCTCACAATGATCTCTTCCATAAAATGATGCATCTTACGCAGGAGATTTATTTCCCGATCAGATCCTCCATTTTCAGGATCCGGTCATACCCTTTCAGATGTTCCGGCCGGTGGGTTACATGCACCACCGTCTTATCTACGGTATATCGTCGCAGCGCTTCCAAAACCGCTGCCGTATTCTCTGCATCCAATGCAGAAGTCGGTTCATCTAATAAGATGATCTGCGCATCCTTACACATCGCCCTTGCGATCGCGATCCTCTGTGCCTGCCCTCCGGAGAGTTCATCCGAGCGGTCTCCCAGATAGGTATTTATCCCTTCCGAAAGGGTCCCGATCCATTTACTCAGCTGCGCTTCCTCGCAAACCCTGTCGATCCGCTCCGCCGGATATTCGTGTCCCATCGTGATATTCTCCATGATCGTCATCGGCAATAACATCGGCGCCTGCATGACCACCGATACTTTTCTGCTGATCCTCGCAGGATCCGTTTCTCCATCCACACAGATCTTCCCTTCCGACGGCAGATAGAGTCCGGCGATCAGTTTGAGCAGTGTACTCTTTCCGCATCCGCTCTCCCCCACGATACCCACTTTTTCGTTTTTCTCTACGTGAAGCGAAAGATCACGAAAGATTTCCTGCTTATCATACGAGAAAGATACTTTTTCTAATCGGATCATTGTCCATCCTCCAAAATTATGACATTTCCTTCTGCCCGTAAATCCGCTTATTCGATTTCTATTCGAGTAAGATTTGCCGTAAAAATCTTAAATCCTCCGATCCATGCAGGCAGGTTCATGATAAATCCCATCAGACTTTTTTGAAGATTCAGAAAAACGATCAGTGTCCCCAGCATGATATGCCCGTCCAGCACCATATATCCCCCCGCAAGCAATAACAGCAGCAGCGGAATGCCGGAGAGTACCCCTGACAGCGAATTATAGAGCGCACTTCGCCGTTCCAGCTTCGTAGCGGATCTCACCCAATCCGTTGTTTCCCGCTGAAAGGTATGCATCGCCAGCTTCTCCCCGTCGAAGATCCTGATCGCCGGGAAGGCATGTACCGTACTATACACAGCGTGATTCATGCGATTTTTCGCATTCTGTGTTTCCGATACCAGGGGTGTCATCCGTTTGCTCAAGATCAAAACATATACCAGGATCAGGATCGCGGGGATCAGCAGCGTCATTGTCAAGAGAGCATTTTGAAACAACAGAAATACCAGAACCAGGATCCCGCTGAATGTCATACTGAAGATATCAAAAAAAGTGTTTCCGAGATACGCATCTGCCTGCGCCAGCTCATTCTGCACAACGGACATTATCTGACCGGCATCACAGCTTCTGTTTTCACCGTTTGTCTTTTTCAACAGTTTTCGCGCATATCCCATCCGCAGACTATGCGCCATCTTCTCCGCCGTCATATGGCCGATATAGTGATTCAGAGACACTGTCACGACATTCGCTATCATAAAGACTGCCAAAATGGCGATAAAAGAATACTCTATCGTTTGTCTGCCGGCGATCTTATCCACCAGCTTCCCGACAAATACGAAATAGAACATCTGGGAGAGGTTGGAGACCAGAGCCGCCAGGATTGCCGCAAACACCCATATACGATTTCTCTTCAGCAGAATTTTCAATACCGGCATCCCGTCGCCCTCCATATGCCGAGTATAAACCCGCCCCTAAGGGACGAGTCAATACAGTAACAGGATCTTTATGCTCATCCCCCGGAGTTTTTTTCTATAAAGAAAAAAGAGCTTCTGTCATTCTATGGACGGAAGCTCTTTTCTCATATCGTTTTTCATTGACGTTTTTTTACCGTATGTCTGGGTGCTGCTAAAACTACGGTCTCTTCTTCATATTCTTCGTCATCATCATATTCCGCTATCACATACTCTTCTTCTGCATCATCCTCTTCTTCATATTCTTCATAATCTTCTTCATTATCTTCCTCTGCATCCTCTTCCGTTGCCGGTTCCCGGAAGATCAGTTTCAGGATCCCCGTGTTATTCAGAAGGAAGATCACCACAAGCAGAAATAAATGCGTATAGAATATGCCTACGATATAATAATTCCGCTCCAGCAGATATCCTGCCTCAAATCCGAAATGGGTAAGCAAACCGGTCAGCAAAAGGCCCATGATGAGCAGATAGATATTTTTAAACATATCTACCAATGCATGGATAAAATCAATAAACGAAGCATCAAAGTATACGAATCGTCCGATCATCAATCCGAGATAGTAGATCATTACCGGATTGTACTCGCTCTCATCCCCCACACTGTTCAGTCCTGCCAGAATGATGATCACGTAGAACATCGCCAGCATACGAATGCAGGCCTTCTCCTCACGGCTGATCCTTTTCAGCGGAATAAATATTTTATCCAATAAAGAATTGATCACACAGGATAAGCAGATCAGCAAAAGCAAAACAAAATCCCTGCCGTTTTGCCATACATCCATGATCCAATCCAGCGTCGGTCCGCCTTTTGCGCCACTCATATACAGCGTGTTGATATGGTTCAGGATCACATAGGCGCAGGAAAACGAAAGTACCGAGCATCCGGAGATCATCATCTCATAAAAGCGCTGGATGCGGTTATGCACTCCTTCATACAATAGCTGCGGCTGTTCTTCTTTTTCTTTATGCAGTGTAGAGATCTTCACTCCTGCAATGATCAGAATATTGCAAATAAGAATTCCTGCCAATGCAACCACAAAAAATAACAATTTCTGTTGTACGGTAAAGTCCGGATTTGTGTACGCCTCAAATGTCATGTCAGCTTCTCCTTTTTTCCGAGAAGATAGGATAACACAAAACCGGCTTCCGTGCAAGTTTGCTATATCTATGCGATCATTCCTATCCGTTCCGTCAATTCCTTGCAAATATCCTCAGTTACATCTGCAAGAAACTCCTGCAATCTTTCTTTGGGATAATATATAAATCCGTTTACATCTACGGAAGGAACATTATATTGCACATCAAGCAGATGTTTCTTCATCTTCACTACATCATCTGCTGAATAATAGTCTGCAAAACCTTCCTCTTTTGCCAAGGACAAAAGCTGTCTTATTTCTTCTGTATGCTCACTGTTCTGATAAAGCCATACATCCAGAGCCTTTGCTTCCTGATAGTATTCTTTTTTGAATTTTTCCACCCCCATCGAAGAAAGAAACTCCTTCTGTGCTCTTCTCCATATCTTCAGATCATTCCAGTAATCCGTCTTACAATGTGCAAAGATCCCATATATGAGCATCCTATTTTTATTATCTGTATCGATCTTTCCATAGGTATCCAAAAAACGATACATATTCTCTATCCATTTGGAATAATCCTGCGTATCTCCCCATGGTCCGCATCCTTCAAACAAATGAGAATGTACTTTGAGTTCTACGTTATAATCTTCTCTCATATGGATCGAATCCGGAGAAACACTGCCCAGAATAAACTCTTCCCTGTTATCCTGAATCCCCAGTTTTTCCATCACACGGTATGCGATTTCCATATGAACCATTTGAAAAGCCATCTCATCCACTCACTTTCTGATTTCGGAATTACTTCATTCTTTATAACATCATTCTTTTTATCAGGCAAGCAGGATCACAGCATCATTTCCATGTATCTGCGAAAAGTCTCAAACCCTGCTGCTTCGTAGAATGCCAGAGCGCTTTCGTTAAATTCCCACATATTCAGTTCGATCCGGTGAAATCCTTTTTCTTTTGCAAAGTCTTTTATGAATTCGATCATTTTTGTAGCGACTCCCTTACGGCGATGCGCTTCGTCCACACAGAATTCATCGATATCTAAGAAATCACGTTCTTTCATAAACGGGCTTCCCGCTTTGAAAATATGATGGATCACCGCAAATCCGCAGATCACACCGTCTTCTTCCGCAACAACGATCTTCTGCTCCGGATCCTTCCAGATTGCAAAGATAAAATCTCTCAGTTCCGGACCAAATCCCGGTTTAAACACCTCCGGCTTTCCTGCCACATGCAGATCGTTTACCTGCTTGCGCAATACGTTTACCTGTTCCAATTCATTTTCTTCTGCAAATCTGATGTTCATTTTCTTCTCTCCTTCAATCTTGTATTTATATTTGATTCCTAAATTTATATTTTTTTCTGCATCCACAACAGATCATACCATCGGTCAAATTTCTTTCCTATCCCCTTCATATGAGCTGTTTTTTCAAACCCCTGTTTCCTATGAAAATTGTAACTGTCATGTGTCAGATACTCATCTTCCGGTTCGCAAAAAGCTACTCCCGCAAGAAGATTTACGATACACTGTTTTTGTAATCTGTCCTCCAGTTCAAGATATAACTTTCTGCCAATACCTTGTCTTCTATAATCCTTATCCACATAGATCGATGTTACTGCCGTCCACGAATACGCATCCCTGGTACTGTATGCGCTTGCATATGCATAACCGATCACTACACCTTCTTTCTCACAAACAAGATACGGATATTCTCTTTTGACCCTATGGATCCGCTCCGTAAATTCCTCCACTGTAGGAACCTCGTATTCAAAGGATACCGCTGTGTTTCGTACATAATATGAATAGATTTCAACCAATCTGGCTGCATCCTCTGTTGTTGCTTCCCTTATTACCCATTCCTGTTCCATGATTCCACACTCTCCTCTCACCTATAAACCAAAAAACCGCCTGCGCTATGCAGACGGCTTAAGACACATTATGATAGATCCTCTGTCTTTATATCCCGAAATCTGACTGCATAGCAATATGCCCCATGTCTCTATGGAGATAACAATAATAGCTATGCTGCTGCTGATTTCTGATGTTCTTCATCTGATTACTCCTAAAAAAGTATAATCGCATTCTATAACAGCACCCTGTTCTTTGTCAAGTATATAATTCTGCCGTTTTCTCAGCCTTTACAGATTTGCTATTAAAACGTGCAACAAGCCACTGGGGCGTTTGTTATTCTTTTACGATCTGCTTACGATCCAATAATCGTTGTATGCGTAGTCTCCTTTTCCGATCAGGTATTGTTCCGATTTTGTGAAACCGTATTTTTCTGCGGCATCGATGCGTTCCACTGCATAGACCGGTATCTTGGAAATGATCCGGTCACAGTCAAAAAGTTCATACGCCGGCGGAAGGATCAATGCAAACATGGAATTCAACAGATCCGATTTTTCGTATGCACTTCCGACATCCAGACGAAGTACTCCCACTTCGCCGAAATCCCCGTTGTCCGGCCGATGAAATAATTCCACGGTACCGATCGCTTTGGAAACCGTCTTATCGATGATCACCCAACGCACAAACCATTTTTCCCGGTAGGAATAGAGCCAAAAATCAATCGCTTTATCCATCTGCTCTTTTGTCGGATAGTAGAAATTGTCACCGTCACAGTTATCGCTGTTGAAAAACGGTAATGCATTCTTATCACTGTAAACGTTAAGCAGATTCTCTGCATCACTTTTTTCTACCAAACGTAACCGCCATCTTTCATTTTCCAATACCGGACATTCTTCGTATACATTCGCCATTGCAACACCCCCTCTGCTTTTCTGTTATCCTCTGATCCCGATGTAGATATGGATCTCGCAGTTTTCCGGATCTGCATTCTGGTATTCTTCAAAATCAAATACATAAGTACGATCCAGTTTCATCTCCCAAAGTTTCTGCCAGAATTCTCCGACTGCCGTTACCATATTTCCGCGAACGATGAACTTCGCATACTTACCGGCAGGCAATACATGAGTCACAAAACCAGCCGGCACATCACCGTCTACGACACATGCCGTCATAACCGTATAATCCCCATGCTCATCGTTTTCATAATCGGTATAGATCCCCATCGCTTTTCCGGATACTTTGCCCGGGATCGCATCATATCCGCCTTCTGTAAAAAATTTCTGCCAGAGTCCTCCGATCACGGCTCCCATATCCGGCGCGGAATTATTCGTACGCGCTGCAAATCCTGCCACCTTTGCTTCTTTTAATTCTACTACTTCGTACTCCATTGATACATACCTCCTGTTTTGTTATAACTGTTCTGAACAGTTACAGTTTGTTTTCGTTTGATATGCTCATTGTAGTACACAAAAGGTGACAACAGTTTGTCACCTTTCATAATGCGATAATATTTTTTTCACATGCCTTGCAAACTCTTCCCGGTATTCCGCCGGTTCAAGGACCTCGGCTTGATCGTCAAATGACAGAATAAACTGAAACAAAGACGGGACATCCGACCAGGTAAACGTCAGAAGGATATTCCCTTCCTTGTCATACTTCAGCCTGTCTGCTCCGCATTCATCAATGATACGCCACTTTACGGATCTGTCAAACTTCACCGTTACCTTTATTTCCTCTTTGGAATGCTGCGTCTTGTCGCAGACATATTCCGGTACTTTTCTTTTTGCACACGGCTCATCCGTGATCGCAAGATCCGTTAAGCGTGTCAGCTTAAATATCCGGTAGTCTTTTCGTTTTTTACAGTATCCCCACACATACCATGAAGACCATTGAAAGACCAGATGATACGGCTCGATCTTCCGCGTACTTTCTCCCGTCGGCGAAAAATAACGAAATGAAATGACCCTTTTTTCTTCCATCGCCTTTTTGATCCGCTCGATCTTGTCCGCAAGATATGACTTGTCCCATTTCGACAGATCGATGATGATATGGTTGTCCGCATTGATCGATGCCGTGTCATTGGCGGAGATCTTTTCCATCAGCTGGCGATACCGGTTGGTTCCGCTGATACTGTCCAGACTCTGCAGTCCTGACAGAATGGCCTGCATATCCTCCGAAGATAACAGCGTCCGGTCGACTTTATAGCCCTCCATGATCGACATACCGCCACCCTGCCCCGGTTCGGAAACGATCGGGATCCCGGATAAGTTGAGCGTATCAATATCACGCAGGATCGTCCGCCTGGATACTTCGAACTTCTCCGCCAGCTCCACGCTGGTCACTTTTTCTTTTTGCAGCATTATCGATAAAATGCCGATGAGTCTGTCTATCTTCACTAACGTTATCCTTTATTTTTCCATTTTCGTACGCCCGCAGCAGTATGTGCTTCGGGCTATTCTGAATCGTTACACGAATTATACCATAGAAGCCGTATCCTGACAAAAACATAACCTGCTTTCTGTTCCCAATATGTAAAAAAATCGCGGGAAATTTTGGTGATTTTGTTTTTATAGGATATGCTATAATATTGCTATGTATATATACCATACTGGGAGGAACGACCATGGCAGAGTTTAATATCAATACGTTTTCCATGGAAGATGTTTTAGCATTCATTCCGCAGAAAGTGGGTGCGGTTATTGTTGTCGATGCGAAAGAAGACCGTATCCGTACGCTTTCCAAAAAAGGGATCTTTCAGGATTTTATCAGGGATGACTGGACATATCTGAATCTGATCGAGAACCTCTGGTACCATTTCAGCAACAGTTCGGAAACGATTGCCGAAAACTACCATGTCTTTCTGGAAACCTCCGGTAAGTTCACCGGCAATTACAGCCGCCGTATCAGCCTGATGGTGGGTGAAACTGCCCATCAGGCACAGATGATGGTTTATCCTCTCGCGGAAGATTTTTATCTGTTCCTGTTGGACGAACTGGATATCAGTGTATGTCGTGATGAAGACCTGACCAACAAGAAGGTCGATGCCATTCAGAATATCTATCTGTTTTCCATGTATATTGACATCGTCAGGGATACCACGAGCAGCATCAGCGTGACCGAGATCTCGGACGAGGTGGTCAATCAGCAGCTGAAATACTCCGAATGGCGCAATATGATCATCAATATGATCGACAAAGAGTATCAGCAGCAGTTCCTGACCGAGACCGATCCGGAGACTCTCAAGAAGAAATACGCTCCCGGCCAGACCTTCTCTTTTGACTGCCTGATGATGAATCTGGAAGGCAAATACATCTGGGTAAAACTGATCTTCAGCCGCTCCGAAACCACCAATGCCGATGACTATCGTTTTGTCTTTATGGTTCAGAACATCCATGAAGAATCGCTTGAACTGCGCCAGAACCTGAAGCAATATGAGAAGATGGCTTCGCTGGATCCGCTCACATCCATATATAACCATGGACGTATCGAAACGGAACTGAACAATGCGGTGGTAGAACGCAGTAAAAACAGCAGAAATGCGTCTATTATGATGCTCGATATTGATTTCTTTAAAAAGGTCAATGATACCTACGGTCATTCCGTCGGTGACATTACTCTGAAGCATTTTGCGGAATGTATCCTGGACGGTTTAAAGGATAAAAACGCCGTTCTCGGCCGCTGGGGCGGCGAAGAATTTACCGCCGTCTGCTATGAAACCTCTCTCGATGATGCAAAAGAACTTGCGGAAGCCCTTCGTACAAAAGTAGAAGCGGAACCTTTCGATAAGATCGGTCATATCACCTGCAGTATCGGTATCACGGAAATCACCGCAAACGATAACTTCGATCGCGCTTTTGAACGCATGGACCACGCTCTGTACGAAGCAAAGTCTGCCGGACGCAACTGCGTAAAAGTCGGATAAAACAGCAATTTCCACACATAATGCCATATTGATACAAACAAAAAACTGCCGCATCCATACGGATACGGCAGTTTTAAACTTTAGTTACTTTCGGTTTAGCCGAAGTATCTCTTCAGCAGTCCCTCGAATGCCTTACCATGTCTTGCCTCATCGCGGGCCATCTCATGAACGGTATCATGGATCGCATCCAGGTTCAGCGCTTTTGCACGCTTTGCCAGGTCGGTCTTACCTGCAGTAGCACCATTCTCAGCATCTACACGCATCTCCAGATTCTTCTTGGTAGAATCGGTCACTACTTCACCAAGCAGTTCTGCAAACTTCGCTGCATGCTCTGCCTCTTCAAAGGCAGCCTTTTCATAATACATACCTACTTCCGGATATCCTTCACGGTATGCTACACGAGCCATTGCCAGATACATACCTACCTCAGAGCACTCACCTTCAAAATTGGAACGAAGATCCGCAAGAATATCTTCCGGCACTCCCTTAGCAACGCCGACTACATGCTCGGAAGCCCAAACCTTCTCGCCTGCCTGCTCCTTGAATTTCTCAGCCGGAGCCTTGCATACCGGGCATTCTGCCGGCGGATTGTCGCCTTCGTGAACGTAACCACACACAGTACATACAAATTTCATGATAAATACCTCCTATATAATATTTGTTACCTTTAGTACCCTTTTATTGTATTATGCCCCACTACATTGGTCAAGTAAGATTTGCTACGAAACCGGCTATTATTTTTCGTCAGAATCCACGCCGGACCAGATAGCATCCGACAGAAAATGCGCCATAAAGGCAATAAGCACCAGATCATATCGCAACTGTTTTTCCTGCTTATGGATCAGGTATCTTCCGTACGATCCGTCACATCACAATTCGATATTGTTCCTTTTGCCCATGGACTGCCTACATCACATCTGCCATGATGATATAACTCTCTTTTCACACCGGTCTGCAGATCCTCACTGAATCCGACCGACAGACGGCTCACTCCACTGCTCATTTTATTATCGATCATCTCGATCAGTTCATCTACTTCGTCCATAACTGCCCCCGTTTCTTTATTTTATCACAATCTCTCTACTTGTAAAAGTACTGTAACAACAGGAGTGTAACACCATCATAGGAGTTTTCCTGCAGAATATCCCCCTGTACTTTCCAGCCGGTATCGGCCGTCTCGGTGATCACTTCATTTACTGACGGCATATCATCGATCGGGTGGGAATCCGCTTCATAAATCTCTTTCTCGATCTCCATTCCGGCATTATAGATCTGCCATACACGGTCCGTAAACTCCGGTTCCTCGCCAAATACCCTTACATAAATCTGTTTTCTCTGTTCAATATCTTCCTTCGTCTGAATCTGTTCCGGCCAGTCCGTTATTTCCCCGGATGCGATCATCTGATCCAGGACCTGATCCTGCGCCTCAATATAGGCCATATACAGGTAATCATACATTTCTATAAACGCAGCCATTCGAAGATAAGGATCCTCGCTGCGGCTGAGCGCCAGTACACTTAAAAGATTGCCTTCGTTTTCTTTGTAATAGCCTTTGTGATGCGAGTATTCGTGCGCATCCAGCACCGGCATCCAAAGCGGTGACATATAACGGTTATGCGTCGGTTCCATCGTGTACGGATAATTATAGCCTCCGATTCCCATACGATCCAGGATATCGGAACAGATAGCCTGTTTTACCGGAGGATAGTACCCCTTCAGTCTCGGAAACTCCGATCCGAGATCCTGCATAGCCTTTATGACCAAAGCCCTGTTTTCCTCGTTGCTGCGAAATGCCACATTTCCGTCTTCCGCGATCGCGATCTCTTCCGCAGCAGCATTTCCGCTCTCAACAACATACCGCAGCAGGTCGCTGATCTCTTCATAGGTAAAGGTCGTGCGTAATTCCGGATTGCCCTGTCCGAGCACCGTTCCGCAAAACGGTACAAACCAGGCAGGCATATAGATCAGGACAACGATCAGTAATGCGATCGAAAACGACTGAAAATACACTTTTACAAACTTCCGGTAGCGTGGTTTCTTCCGCAGAAAGATCAGAAGCAGCAAAAACACAATGCCTGCCACCAGGAGAACTATGCCCAGATACATAATGATCTCCCCCAGCGCAAACGGAAAAACCCCGGTGATATGCGAGACTGCATCACAGAGAACACCGTAGATATGATCCGTGTACCAGTCACAAAGCCGGGGAGAGATTGCCGGCAAACCTGTGATAATGATCAGGGCGAGCAGGATAATGACAGTTTTTAAATATTTGGGTAGTTTCTTCATTCTAAATTTTCATATTCCTTTAGTTAATCGAATTACACCTCATCCGGTCTTCTCCTCAAGGGGAAGGCAAGAAAAAATTATTATGCCAATATAATTTTACCGGCATCGGTTTCGGAAAAGAGGCCGCGGCTGATCCCTTCATCCAAAGCATATCGGATCACCGCTTCGATCGTGGATCCCATGCGGGGACAGCCAAAGCACTTTGCCGTCACCTTAATCAGATCCTCCCGGTCCAAACTCACCTGGGCCTCCAGGATATCCCGGATAGCTGCGCGGATCTCCTGCGACGGCACATCCTCGATACTGCGGAATACACCGTTCTGATCAGCTCCGCGGTATTTGTCGTAGGTATTCGGATCCTGGTCGGCTCTCCAGTAAAATACTCTTTCGCCTTCTTTCGTCTTGATCCCGGAGATCCCCTGCACCGCCTGGTCAAAGATATCTTCCATCCGGGCAGTGGTACGGCTCACGCCCCAGTCGGCAAAGGTCTTTTTCATCAAAGCCCTGCGGCTGATGGGTGCTTCCGCGATCAGATAACGCACTACGGTCTTACGCACTTTCGTCAGCCGGCTGTGGTCCGCGTAAGCTTCTGCGGTACCGGCCGTTTCCGGCGCTGCGCTCTCGTATGCTTCCTGCCGTTTACCTGTTTCGGCCGTTTCCATACGCTCGAAGGTATAGTTGCCCAGCCTGATCGTATCCGCAGCATCCTCCGATTCCGGATGCCCATCTTCCACCGGTCCGTTTTCCTGTGCACCGCTCTCCGCCGCAATCCGTTCTTCTTCCGCTTCTCTTGCCGCAGTCTCCTCTGCTTCCGCAGCCCGCTGCTCCGCCAGCCGTTTTTCTTCTTCCTTTTGCTGTTTTGCCTCTTCGATCCTGCGGCCGATCTCCTGCAATACCTTCTGTGCATCATCCAGCCACTCGATGGTCCAGATGCGCATCGTCCGCCAGCCGAGCCCCGCAAGAACGGAAGGCTGCACCGCAAAACGGTCTGCTGCGGTCTGGTCACCGCTCATGTTTTCACCGTCCAGAAGGATCCCCAGCAGATAGTCTTCTTTCTTCTCCGTATCCACGATGCCCATATCCAGACGGTATTTCGAACAGCCCACGTTCGTGCGCACTTCATAGCCGAGCCGGCTCACCTCTGCAGCGATCTCACGCACCACCGCATCCTCATGCACTGTCTGCGTACCGCTCTTCGCCGCGATCATCCCCTGTCCGTGCTTTGCAAATTCCAAAAAGCCCTTCAATCCGGCCACACCCTCGGCTCTGGTACGGCTGATGTCGATCTGCTCCGGCCGCAGTACGGAATATACGATCATCTCTTTTCTTGCACGGGAAATCGCCACGTTCAATCGGCGCCAGCCGCCGTCGCGGTTTAACGGCCCAAAATTCATCGACACTTTGCCGTTTTTGTCCGGACCGTAACAGATGGAGAACAGGATCACATCCCGCTCATCCCCCTGTACGTTTTCCAGGTTCTTGATAAAGACAGGCTCCGCCGACTGTCGGTCCCATTCTTCCAGTTTCGGATGCGCCACAAACGCTTCGGTCAGCAGATCCTCGATCAGATGCTGCTGTACCACGCTGAAAGTAACCACGCCGATGGAATCGTTGCGAAGCACCGGATCAGACAAACGCCGCACGATCTCTGCCACTACGGCTTCCGCTTCCGCACGGTTCTGCTTGGTCTTCCCCATATCATACACACCCTCCAGCTGCACCAGTTTCACCTGGGAGACCAGATCGTTGGGTGAAGGGAAGGTATACAGCTTGTTGTCATAGTACTGCATATTGCTGTAGGCGATCAGGCTCTCGTGGCGGGAACGGTAATGCCACTTCAGGTACTCCTGCGGCAGCGTGATCGCAAGACAGTCATCCAGCAGGCTTTCCAGGTCTTCATGCTCCGCATGCTCTTCATCGATACGGTTGGACTTAAAGAAACTGGTAGGCGGCAGCTGTTTGGGATCGCCCACGACGATCACGTTTTCGCCCCTTGCTATGGTGCCTACCGCCTCGCTGGTCGGCAGCTGGCTGGCTTCGTCAAAGACCACCAGATCAAACTTCGGAAACTTTGGATCGATATACTGCGCCACCGAGATCGGGCTCATCAGCATACACGGACACAGCCGGCGCAGCAGGGCCGGGATCTGGTCAAAAAGTTTGCGGATCGACATCATACGTCCGTTTGATTTGATCGCTTTCTTCAAAATGCCCAGTTCAGAGGAAGCTGCCGCCTCCCCGCCACCGGCCGGTACATTCGCCGACAGCTTCGCCACCAGTTCCTGCACAGTCAGCGCCCGGAACGCTTCCATGGTATCCCTGTAGCGTTCGATCATGCCTTCAAATTGTGCTCCGCGGAATTCACTCAACCGGGAATCCGACGAGATCAGTTCCGAAGCAAAACGGTAATGCAGGCTGCACAGAAACGCCGCCTTCGCATCCTTTGCAGATACCCTGCCTCCCTCCACGGCTTTGGTCACGCAGTCGAGCCCCATACTGTCCAGAGCCTGTTTCACCCGCTGATAACCGGTCCAGTCACGCAGCAGCCCGGTGTGTTCCGAATAGGTCCGGTAACGCGTCTCCGCCTGCTGCAGATAATCGGGTGCCATTTCGATATCGGAAAAATCGATCGTATCTGCCTGCCGCACGCCGGCTTCCTTCTCCAGAAAACGCTCCGTATTCTCAATACGCCGTGGCAGTTCCACAACATCGACCGGACCGGCACACTTTGCGGCGAAGGCTTCCCAGTCCCTCTGCGGCAGCGCCACGCGTATCTGCCTTGCCTTGTCTGCTTTCTGCAATGCCTGTTCCAGCGCTGTAAAATCCGTTTTCTCGGCCATATACAGGCCGCCCAATAAAGATGTGATCTCCTGCGGTACATCGTTTAATTCCGCTTTTATCGTTTCCGCTGCCCACAGTTCTTCCAGTATGACTTTGATGTTTTCTTTGGTCACTGTTGCCGGATTCAGGGCATAGGCTTTGACTTCTTTTACAATGGCAGAAGTGCCGGTCATTTTCGGCAGGAACCATTTCTGCTGTGCTGCCTGCAAACGTACCAGCGCATCCCCGGCGTTATAGCCCGTAAAGATCTGCGGCCGGAACGTCTGCGAGATCCGATCCATCTGCATCAGGTAGTTCCTTCCGTTCTGGATCAGAAGGCGTACCCGCTCCATGATCGCATCATAGTTTGGCGAAGAAACCAGGGCTCCGAGCATCGGCCCCTGTTCCAGCATCAGTCTGCCCATACGGCAGAGCATAGCCAATCCGTCCCGGCTGCCCACCAGATCCGTTCCGACCAGACCGCGCAGCTGCTCTGCATCCTTTGCGGTTTCTTCACATGCGGCTGCCGTCTCCTTCCATATACGCTGCGCATTGTCACGCAGTTCCATGGAGTACTCCGTTTTGCAGACACCCTTGAGCGGATGGGATTTAAGATCCCCCACTACCGAGGATGCCGTTGCATATTCGTCCAGCAGTTCCTGCCATTCCGCCAGCAGTTCCGCTGAAACGTTTTCGACCGTAAACGTCATCTCTTTACTTTCGGACAGATCTACTTTTCCCTTCAGGACTTTGTTCTGTTCATACACAGCGATCGCATCGTATAAAGAGCCGCCATAGTTTTTCTTTTCATGGATCGCCGCGATCACATGGTTTAGCTCCCTGCGCAGGGAATGCAGCTGCTCTGCCGTGCGTGCATACTCCTCCGGCTCTTTGATATGCCCCACTTCCAGCGTCTTTTCCAGCTGCTTTAGAACGGCTGCCTTGTTTGCTTTATTGCTGTGCAGTTCCAGGCAGAACGGATCCAGTCCGATGGCTGCCAGTCTGCGCTGTACGACGGAAAGCGCCGCCATCTTCTCGGCAACAAACAAAACAGACTTACCCTGATAAAGAGCATTGGCGATCATATTGGTGATGGTCTGGGACTTACCGGTTCCCGGCGGTCCGTGCAGGACAAAACTCTGTCCCTTGGCTGCCGTGGCAATGGCCACCATCTGCGAAGAATCGGCACTCAGCGGTACCGCCAGATCGGACGGCGCAAATTTCTCATCGATATTACCCGCATCAATCCCCAGGTCATCGGCTTCCCATGTCATATGCCCTTCCAGCAGGCTCTGCACCACCTTGCTGGTCTTTAAATCTTCCGTACGGTTACGCAGGTCATTCCACATCACGAACTGCCCGAAAGAAAAGAGGCCTAAGAAACAGAAGTTCTCAACGTTCCAGCGTTTCTTATCCATAATGGCCTGTCGGATCGTCTGGAACACCAGCGGCAGATCGATGCCATGCTCATCTTCCGGGAGCGGATCCAGCCCGCCGATCGCCACACCATGATCCTGGCGTAAGTATTCCAGCAGTGTCACATTGATCTGCGTTTCTTCATTGCGGCTGCGTATGATATAACCGTTGTTTTTGATACTGCGCACCAGTTCCACCGGGATCAGTACCAGAGGGGCATAGCGCGGTTTTTCCGACAGATCCGTCTCATACCAGCGCAGGTAACCGGCGGCGATAAAGAGTGTATTGGCGCCGTTTTCCTCAAGGCTTAACTTCGCCGCACGCTGCAGACCTTTTAAACTGTTCTGCAGATCCGTTTCGGACAGACAGGTACGGATGCGCTTCTGTGCAAACTCCTTTGCCGTGATGCTCTCCACCAGCGCCTTATCGTTTTCCAGGGAAAACATCTTATCGTCACGCAGATCTGTTTTCAGTTCCGGCGGCAATGCCTGCAGGGTAAAATCTTTTCCGTCGGCGATCGCATCTTCCAGATCTGCGGGATCCGCCACCAGCAGTTGAACCGCACTTCTGGTCACGCGGAAATTGAGCAATGCATTCCGCAGACTGAAATCCAGCAGTTTACGTTCCCACAGTTCTTTCCGGCCGATCTCCACGGTACCTTCGATCACACGGCCCTTCAGATTCTGTTTCAATGCGCTGGGCGCTGCTGCAAAAACGGATGCGCCTGCTGCATCAAACAGATCCTGCTGCGCATCTTCCAGTCTCGTCGGAATGGGCCGGATGTTGCTGTTGCGGCATCGGCTCAAGTCGATCACAAAATCAAAATCTTCCATCCTTACCAGATGGGCCTTTGCATGCTGTATTGCCGTATCGAAGGGGATATCCTTGCCCCTTACTACATCCGTCATCTCCACCAGCAGGATCTCTTCGGCACCTTCCGCGGTACGCTTTTCCAGCGCCGATACATCATCCACGGCACAGTCGGCAAAACTCTCTTCTTCCAGCCAACAGCCCCCGAAGGCATGGCCCTTGGTGAATACGATCAGACCGTTTAACCCCGCCGCTTCCAGACAGGAGGCGTAAAGAACCGAAAGATCCAGGCAGTTGCCCTGCTTCTGCTCCAATACCGTATGGGGCAGACGGATGCGCTGCCCGGCCGGCTCAAAAGTCGCAGGATGCACCACATAGTCGATCTGCTGGGCCTGAATCGCCGCATAGATCGCCGCCATCTGCAGTTTTACATTGTTGGTATTCTGTGTCTGATATGCTGTGAATGAAGGATCCTTACCCCACTTCTGCAGCTGGTCGGATGCGCTTCGCAGGATCTCCGCGATCTTCGGATCATTGGGGGTTACAAACGCCGATACCAGTTCCGGCATAATGCCCAGACCGCTCCACTGGTCTTTGGCAAGCAGTTCCACTTCACCGGATTCACTCGACAGGATCTTCTCTTCGGTGTCAAACTGCGGGATGACGCTATCTTCATCCGATGCTTTCGGGATCTGTAATTCCCGGTATACTTCGATGGTATAATTCCCGATCACCTTCTCGGTAACGGAAAACAGATACTCCGTGGAAAGCAGGATCCTGACCGGACTGACCTCCACACTGCTGCCGGGCTCCATCGCATCCAGAAGCACCGTATATTCCTGCGCAAATGCCGGATCAAAACGGACTCGCAGTTTCAGATCATATTGTGTCTCATCCGATACATTCGTAAGGCGGATGCTGCGCAGCATCGGAACATAATTCTGCTGCATGGAAAAATTGACTGCCCGCATGCTTTCTGCTTTGATGATGATCTGTTGTTCTGCCATGATGATCTCCCCTTATCGTTTATCGTATTGCCTTTACGATCTGCGCCGATCCTGCTTTATCCCTGTCCTTTATCTCACTGCCGTACCGATGTCTTCACGATACCGCAGCTTCACTTCGATCCCCTGCTCTGTATATTCCGTGATATCTTCATCCAGCTGCACCGCATTCTTCTGCAGCAGCAGCAGGATCGTCGAGCCTCCCAGCCGGAAATACCCCTTTTCTTCACCCTTTCGGAAACACCGGACCGGATAGTTGATGATACGTCCCGCGAACAGCGCTCCCACTTCGATCATTAAGATCTTTCCGAAATGCTTTGTTTCCAGCAGGTTTACCACCCGGTAGTTTTCCTGATAGACTTTCTTTTCCGAAGAATACGGACTCACTGTATGCAGCCGTCCGGGAACGGTATGACGCATCCTCTGCCATCCGTCCGCCGGAAAGCAGTAGTGATGGTAATCATCCATCGTAAGCCGGAACACCAGGCACTGTCCGCCGGCAAACTCCTTCGCAAAATGCCTGCTGCCGGTCAGCGCCTCCAGTGTATAATCCACTCCTTTTACCTTAAGATGCATATCCCCGCGGATGGGATACACCAGCAGTTTGCTGTCTGCCGGAGCGACCAGCCGGTCCGGATCGATATCCATGGGCCGGGCTTCTTCCCGGATGGGGCGGGTAAAAAACTCATCAAAATTGCGAAATACATGCTGCTCATATTCCGCCATATCCACATGATACTGCTTAACGAACCCGGGGATCTTATTACAGCTGAAGGGTGTACGCTGCCACCATCCCCAAAGGCGCGTATACATCCGGCCCGTCACCACCGGAAGCAGAAAACGGCTGCATTTTCCCTGGTATGCCGCCTGCATCATCCTGCCGCCATACTGCGTGATCTCCGTCAGTTTTTTTGTTTTCCGGTCATATAATAAACTGCTCATTCTGTCTTTTGCACCTCAACGACTCTGCAGACCATATCCTGCACGGTAAAGCGAATGTTATAACCTCCATAGGCCACACCCCAGATCCGTTCGGGATCGTTGATATAAGCCGTTCTCGGATCGCAGGCCAGAATATCCCGCACCGCTCCCCGCAGTTCCTCCGGCAGTTCTTCTTCCAGTTCCGCCGGAAACTCCACCGTCAGTTTCCGATCGGAATACCGTTCCCCAAAACCGCCTTTCGCCTCCGGATGCGCATCCGCATAGGGCAGGTATGGTTTGATATCATAGATCGGTGTCCCGTCTAAAAGATCCACGCCGGATACATATAGGAGATTGCCTCTGTCTGCAGTCGCTTCTACTTTTTCAAATTTTACACAGGATAGTCCCAGAGGATTGGGACGAAAGGACGAACGGGTGGCAAATACGCCCCTGCGCTCCTTCCCGCCAAGACGCGGCGGTGTCACGGTCGCAGCCCATTCTTTACGATGATTCTTTGAAAAATCCCAGACCAGCCACAGATGCGAATACTCTTCGATCCCCCGCAGCGCATCGGGATGCCGGTACTCCGGCACAAACTCGATCACGCCAACGGCATCCGGAACCAGGCCGCTCTGCCTGGGTATGCCGAATTTTTCCGAAAAACCGGTATGAATATACGCGATCGGTGTGATCTCCATAACAATAACCCCGTGGTTTTTGTTTTAGTTCTTCTGCTTTTCCCACTCATCCAGGAATTCTTTGAAATCGATGCGCGCAGCATCGATACGGATCGGATCCTGCGTATTTAATGCCTGCTCAAACTTACGGATGTGCTGCTCGATCACCATACGGTCATCACCGAAATTCTCCTCATAGAGACGCTCACTCCGTACCAGCAGCAGCTTATTCTTCTCCTGCTCACGGGGTGGGATCTTTAAGTATGCCAGTTCTTCCATACGGGCTGCGATCTCTTCGTCCGTCATATCCACGTCCTGTCCCTTTAAGATCTGCTTAACGATCTCGCCGGTAGAATTGACTTTGACCTGTACTTCCAGAATGGAATTGATATCGTAAGTATATGTTACATTTACGCTGTTATCGTCTTTTTTGCCTTCGGGTAGTTTGATCTCCATTGTACCCAGCTGCAGATTGTTTTCCGCAAAACGGCTTTCGCCCTGCAGGACATTCACGCGGATGCTCTTCTGATTGTCTCTCAACGGATAGAGCGTTTCCGTACGGCTGGCCGGGATCACGGTATTCCGCTCGATGATCGGGCATACATGACCGTTTTCAAAGGTTCCGTTGTCCCTTTCGATGCTCACTTCCGTACTCAGGGTAAACGGACATACATCCGTTAAGATCACTTCACGGATCGTATCTACACGTTCCTTCATTGCCGCCTGGATGGCTGCACCGCATGCGATCGCTTCATCGGGATTGACCGAAGTATCCGGCAGGGAACGGAAGAGTTTTGCCACCAGATGGCGCACGATCGGCAGTCTGGTCGCGCCGCCGACCAATACGACCTTGTCAATCTCACTCAGACGCAGTTTTGCGTCGGACAGACTCTTACGCACCGGAATGCGGATCCGCTCCAGCAGATCTTCACATTTGCTCTCATAAGCACTCAGGGAAAAGCTGCTCGTGATCTCCTCTTCACCGATGAGACAGCGCATCTCGGAAGTATTCCTCTCGCAAAAGCCCAGTTTGCACAGTTCCGCCTGCTTATGGATGTGCCGCAGCGTCTTTTCATCCATATTGTCACGGTCCAGCTTGTATTCCTTTTCATTCTCCGCGAACCACATATCCACCAGGATCTCGGTGAAATCCTCACCGCCCAGATAATTGTCTCCGGCTACGGCGCGCACTTCCAGGATCGTACCGGACAGTTCCAGGATCGACACATCAAACGTACCGCCGCCCAGATCAAAGACCAGGATCTTGGCATCATCGTGCATCTCGTATAAGCCATATGCGATCGCCGCCGCTGTCGGCTCGCTGATGATACGCTCCACTTTTAATCCTGCCAGTTCCCCGGCACGCTTGGTTGCTTTTCTTCTGGCATCGTTAAAGTACGCAGGCACGCTGATCACGGCCTCCGTCACTTCTTCCCCGAGGTATGCTTCCGCATCTTCCTTTAAGGAGCGCAACACAAAGGAAGAGAGTTCTTCCGAACGGAAAAACTTGCTTCCCAGGCGATACTTCTTATCCGTACCCATCGTACGCTTAAAGACCGCAGCGCTTTCCTGCGGATATAACTGCATACGCTCTTTTGCCACATCACCCACATAGATCTGATCCCCGTCCACACTCACGACACTGGGTGTCAGATGTCCGCCCAGGCGGTTGGGGATGATCTGCGGTCCGTCTTCTTTATAGCAGGCCACCAGACTGTTGGTGGTCCCCAGATCAATACCGATGATCATAATAATTTCAGTCCTTTCCGTATTTCCCGGATCCAGCAGCTACCGGTCCGTAACTCTATTATTTTAGCAGAAATCAGGTGATTTGTAAAATACCGTAACAACAGATCAGCCGGCAGTTTCCTGCCGGCTGATGCTTTATTCTTCCCCTGTTTCTTTGATGACTTTTGCGTTTTCCTTCTGGATCTTTGGATCAAAGGAAAGCATCGGTTCGATGTCCTCTCCCCGGATGCGGCGTCTTACATAATTGGCTGTGAGCTTCATTACCAGCGGAGATAAGGAAAGCACACCGATCAGGTTGGGGATCATCATCATACCGTTGAAGGTATCGGAGATGTCCCAGGCAAGAGACGATGTCAGCAGGGCACCGGATATGATCATCAGAACAAAGATGATCTTGTATACTTTGGTTGCCGTCGGCGCCTTATTCCCGGCAAGGTATTCCACTGCTTTGGTACCGTAATGGGACCAGCCCAGAACGGTGGTAAAGGCAAAGAGCAGGATCGCGATTGCAATAAATTTGCGCCCGAATTCAAAATTGCCTACCTTAAAGATCGTATTAAATGCTTCCGCTACCAGCGTTGCATCGTCACCGGTCTTCGGGATACCGGTCTCCAGATCGATCACGCCCGAAGTAAGGATGGTCAGAGCCGTCATCGTACAAACAATGATGGTATCGGCAAATACCTCGAAGATACCCCACATTCCCTGCTTGACCGGTTCGCGTACGTTGGAATTGGAATGCACCATAACGGAGGAACCAAGACCTGCCTCATTGGAGAATACCCCTCGTTTGCAGCCCTGCGTGATGATCGTCTTAAATGCAACACCCGTTGCGCCGCCCCATGCCGCAGTCTTTGTAAATGCCATACCGAAAATATGTCCGAATGCCGTACCGATATGTCCTGCATTTGCGATGATGATCACCAGGGAACCCAGGATATACATCACTACCATAAACGGGATGATCTTTTCTGCCACGATCGCGATACGCTGCAATCCGCCGATCACGACGAATCCGACCAGCGCCATGATGATCAGGCCGACGATCAGCATATACAGTGTAACATCCGTTCCATCGGAAGAATACAGCACCTGCGAAGAAAGTGCCTTGATATCAAATGCCGAAGTCAGATTCTTGACGATCTTGTTGACCTGCCCCATATTACCGATACCGAAGGATGCCAGTACGGCGCAGACCGCAAAGAGAACTGCCAGGATACGGCCGACGGATTTCATTCCTTTGTAGCTGCCCAGACCGTCCTGCAGATAATACATCGCTCCGCCGGACCATTCGCCGGTATGGTTTTTGCGACGATAATAGATGCCGAGGATGTTTTCCGAATAGTTGGTCATCATGCCGAAGAACGCTGCCAGCCACATCCAGAAAACGGCACCCGGTCCGCCTGTGATGATCGCTGCGGATACGCCGGCGATATTGCCGACGCCGACCGTTGCTGCCAGTGCCGTACAGAGTGCCTGGAACTGCGAGATCGAAGCCTTATCGTCGGTATGCCCGATCACCTTCTTGTCAAACATAGAACCGATGGTCTTTTTCATCCAGTGTCCGATATGCGTCACCTGGAAGAATTTTGTCAGCAGCGTCAGGAGTACGCCGGTGGCGATCAGCAGCCATACGCCGACTTTTGTCCAGACGAACGTGTTGATAATGTCATTAAATTCCGCGATTTTTTCCATAGAATCCACCTCCGACGGGTATTTTAACAAAAATGGCGGAAAATGTAAATTACCGTTGTGTCTCCTGCTATGTCCAACCTTGCTTAATAACGGATTATTTACTATAATTGAATGGCATATGCAACTATGGAAAACAGCCCAAAGCACTTACTGACATATACCATAAACAAACCTGACAGATAAGGAGAAACGCGCATGGATATTGCAAAGGCGTGGTACACATTACAGATGGATGCAACAATGGACGAGGCTGCCGTAAAAGCGCAGTACCGTAAATTGCTGCCCCTGCACAATCCGGAGGACGATCCGGAAGGGTTTCGCGCGCTCCGTGAAGCCTACGAAGCCGTTTCGGCATATATCAAAAACGGCGGAAAGACAGCGGAAGAAGCTTCCCAGGAGGACCGTCCCAAAGATGAGATCGATCTGTGGGTAGACCAGTTCCGTGATATCTATCAGTATATGGATCTGCGTATCGATCCGAAAGTATGGAAAGAAAAACTGGATGACCCTCTGTGTGTCGGACTGGATACCGCTTACGAAGCACGGGAACGTCTGCTGGTCTTTCTGATGGAGCATCATTATCTGCCTAAAGATGTCTGGAAGGCCCTGGATCAGGCACTGAACATCTCTGCAGAACGGGATGACCTGGTCGAAAAGTTTGCTGCCAATTTCATCGACTATGTGATCTACCAGACCAACAACGAGACCTTCGGCAGTTATCCCTGGTTCAGCTATCAGGGTGCCGATGAAGGGGAAGCAGAATACGACCGCTACCTGGACGACTACTACGGCATAAACAGCAGTGTCCGTGAACTGGACGAGCTGGTGGAAAACGAGATCTTAAAGGATGCGGATGAGGAGGATAAGAAGGGCGATACCGTCTTTGCCACCACCTCCGGGATCCTTGCAAAGGATGAGGAACTGGCGAAGCGCGCGGAAGAACTGCAGAAAGCACTGGATGCGTTAACTGCTTATGAGATCTATCATCCCTACGAGGATCTGGAACGTATCCATCTGGCTTTGATCAAAGAAGAAGACCATATCTGTAAAAACGGAAAAGAAGAGTCTCTCGAAGCCGTTGCAAGACGCCTGCTGGAGAAGTATTCCGATCCGTATATCCTGCGTGTCTGCGGTGAAGCGCTGGCCGCTGCGGGTCTTTGGGAAGAAGCTCTGCCCCTCTGGGAAAAAGCGCTGGAAGAGATCCCGGATCACTCCACCACCCTTTATGATAAGGCGCGTTACTATCATCATAAGGGGGATTTTGAAAAAGCGGAGACGATCATCCGCGAAAATATTTCCAGCTTAAACGGCAGCGCTAAGATCAAAAACCTGTTTCTCAAAGTGCAGCAGGATATGCATGATCATTACAAAAAGATCATAGCGGATGATCCGGATGATATGGATGCCTATATGGAATACTGCTGGGCGCTGTTTCACAGCGACCGTACGGCAGAGACGATGGAGGCGCTCGAGAAACATACCTATGCCGAAGGTACCTCGGAATACTATGACTATGTGGATATGATGGGCCGCTGCTATCTCGATCTGAAGCAGTATGAGGAGTCTTATCCCTACCTGAAGAAATGGGAAAAAGCACTGCTGGAACTGCCGGATGACGGTTCGGAAAAATACGCAAAGCGCAAGAAAACACTTGGTTATCAGTATTTTACCATTGCAGACTGTCTCTATCACCTGGCATTGCTCCGCAAGAATGATGCCCTTTTCAAAGACGCCGAGTCCTATCTGAAAAAAGGGATCGATGTAGAAGATGATAAGTCGATGCTTTATCCCTACGAGGATCTGTTGGCCCGGATCTATCTGCGCTCCGATCAGGACAATGCCTGTATCGAACTGGCGGAAAAACAGATCGAGAAGGATGTCAATTTCCTGCCGGCCTATCTGCGCAGACAGGAGGCATATTATCACCTGCACAACGGACAGGGCGTGATCGATGATTATCACAATATCCTGAATCTGTACCGGGATTATTACCGTCCTTATGTACTGGCCATCCGTGTGTTCATGATCTACAACCAGCCGGAAGATGCGATGAGCGTCTTTAAGGATGCCGAGGAAAACAAGATCGATCATCCGGCACTCCGCACAGAAAAACTGCGTTATCTGCGCCGGCTTCCGCACAGCGATGAAAACCGGGAACAGATTGAAAATGAGGTCAAAGAACTGCTCGAAAAGATCAAAGAGCAGAAGATCGAAGTGGATACGCCGCCGGATGACGTGATCACAGAGGATCATGCCTGGTTTGAACTGGCTGCCACCTATACCGAATATAATATGGATGAAAAGGCGCTGGATCTTGTCAACGACCGTATCAGCAAGGGTGCAACCTTAAAAGGGCTGTTTATGCTGCAGGCCAATCTCCATCGTATGCTCAAGCACTACGACGAGGCGCTCAAATGCTATGACAAGATTGCGGAAAATGATCCGAAGAATCCAAACATCGCCTACTATCGCGGTCTCTGCTATCTGCATACCAACGTGACCGACCAGGCGATCCGGTATTTCAAAGAAGCTGTAGATCTCGATCCGGAGGAAGACCGGGCCGTTTATGAACTGGCCAGGATCTACCGGAACCGCTTTAAAGATTACCATGGCGTTGCGGATTATCAGCATTCGCTGGATTACTTTAACCGCCTGGTAGAACTGAACCCGTCTCCGTTTGTATATTCGGAACGCGCACTGCTGCTGCGTCTGCGCGGGAATCTGAAAGCAACTATTGCCGATCTGGAAACCGCTTTGGAAAAAGATCCTACCGGTGAGCATTCCGATGATTACCTGCGCTACCGTCTCGGGGATATGTATTTCCTGAACAAACAGCCGGAGAAAGCAGAAGAACAGTTTAAAAAAGCCATTGAGCAGTTTGGGGATACCCAGAGCGCGCCGATCTTCCAGATCGCGGATCTGTACGGTACCAGGGGCGACTGGGAAGGCGGCGCCCGTTTCCTGCAGAAGTATTCGGAAAAATATAAAAAGAACAGGGATCTGCAGCTCAAACTGGCAGAGTTTCTGATCGCATCCGGACATTGTGACGAAGCGGAGAAGATCTATGTCTTCCTGCGGGATGAAAAGATCATCACCGAGAAAGATTATTATTTCAAGGGTCTGAAGATGCATGCCCTGGCACATCCGGAGCAGATCTTACAGCATATCCGCGCTTTTGAAAAACCGCTTCAGAAGGTAATGAAGATCGAAAGTCAGAACGGTTTTGTCGCAAAAATGCTTCCGACTATGAATGCTCCGTCCCCTGCTACCAAAGAGGGTAAGGAAAAACTGGAGAATCTTGCGGAGTACAATGCATTTCTGGGAGAGCTGCTGTTGTACGCAAGACAATTGAAACAGGCGAGAAAACATCTGGAAAAAGCACGGGAATACTATTCCCTGCTCGGACGAAAAAACCTGAGCAACTACCGCTGCCTGGCTTTATGCTATAAACTGCTTGGCGAAGGAAAAGTATCCATTATGGAAATACCGGTCAATCCGTCAGAATATTCGCCGCTGCGGGGCCGGGATTATGATAAGATTGCTGCCGAATATGCAGCTCGACGTATCTCGCTGTTACTCACACAGAGAAAACTCCCGGAAGATATTGTCCGGGAGAACGGCGGTTTGGAAAAAGTACAATCGGAAGAATACTTTTTCCATTCTTTCGAATGCGATAACCCGCTGCATTACAAAGAGATCGCCGAGATGTATCTGTGCAAAGGTGATACCGAAAAGGCAAAGGAACTGTTGGATAAGATCCCGGATTGTACACTTTGTCTTTCCTGCCGCTATCAGGAATGCTACGACCGCCTGCTGACGCTGGGTTATGCAGCAGAGTTTGCGGGTAACCGGCAAGAGGCAGCGGCGTATTTTGCGGCGGCATTGAAGATCTGCCCGACGGATTTTGAATGTACAATGTGTGCATATTATACGGCGCATCCGGAAGCGCAGCAAAAATAAGACTCCTATAAAAGCCAAAAAACGGGCGGTCCGATCGGACCGCCCTCTTTCATTATTCTGCTGCTTTCAGTTTCATCTCACCGTTCACACGGCTTTCCTCAAAACCACAGGGGAGTATCATACGGGTGCCTGCTTTTACGGCATATCCGTTGATCATACCATCGCCTTCCGCTACTTCCAGCAATACATACGGTGATATGACTTTCGGAAGTTTTCCGCATCCGCCGATAGAGATCACAGATGCATCTGCCGGGAATTCCTTTATGGACTTCAGCAATTTTTCCGTAGCTGCTGCCGTCGGATCGCCAAACAGCTGCGGCGCCTCTTTACACAGTGTTTCCACGCTCTTACCGTTGAAATAACCGCCGTCTACGGTATCGCCGTTTAAGAACAGAATGCCTCTGGGCGGATTGTTTACGGAAAGGATCGCACCGTTACTTTCGATCACATCGCGGTACCACAGCGCACTGTCTTTTGCCACACGCTTCTGTGTCTTGAAATCTACCCATACGATGCCGAAACGCTCCTGGTATCCCTTTTCCCACTCGAAATTGTCCAGGAAAGTCCACAGGAAATACCCCCGCAGATCATAGCCTTCCTGCACGGCCCGCTGTACTGCGCCCAGATACGCATCCAGGAATTCAATACGCTCGGTATCATGTACACCGCCGTCTCTTGCCATATTGTCGGCGCATGAAGCACCGTTTTCCGTGATATACAGCGGCAGATGATAGCGTTCACAAAGGAACCTTGCACCCCAGTACAGACAGTCCGGAACGATCGGCCACTTGGAAGCCGTGATCGGGAAACCATCCTCCGTCTGCATATACTCCGGTTTGCCATCCTTGCCTTCGCGGATAAAATAGCCGTTGTAGATATTGTGTCCCATATAATCCAGCGGCTGGTGGATCAGCTGCATATCTTCTTCCGTGATCTCCGGCAGGTAATCCTTGTATTTCTCTAAGCCCTCTTCCGGATAATGTCCCAGAAATACCGGATCGGAAAACCATGCTACATTCCAGGTCCAGCCCGGGTTCGGATCGTTTATGCCGAAATACACCTTACGGGCAGCTTCGATATCCGCTGCGCTTTCGGTATAGGGGACCGCTACCGTACAGGTCGGCGCATAACCGATCTTGATCTCTTTCTTCGCATATTTGCGCAGCGTGATCACGGCCTTGCCATGTGCTTTCAATGCGTTATGCACGATACGGAATGTATCCTTGAGAGACAGTTTCTTGGCCGGCGCATGCACACCGCTGCTGTATCCCAGACCGGTAAAGCACTCCGGCTCATTCAAGGTGATGAAATAATCGCAGATATCGGTAAAGTTTTCCGCGATCACTTTTGCATATGCTTCAAAATCATCTACGATCTCAGGGTTGAGCCAGCCGCCGCGATACTCCAGTTCCTGCGGGGTTTCCCAGTGGAACATGGTCAGGTACGGTGTGATGCCGTTTTCCTTCATCGTCATGATCATATCACGGTACAGATCGATGGCCTTTTGATTTACGCGCCCCCTGCCTTCCGGCATAATGCGTGACCAGCTCACGGAGAAACGGTAATGTTTGATCCCCAGCTGCGCCATCAGACGGAAATCATCTTTGTAATGATGGATATGATCACAGGATGTCTGCGCATCATGCCCGTCTGCCGTACGTTTTTCTTCCGTATAGGTATCCCAGACGCATTTGCCGCGTCCGTCCTCCGGATCGGTACCCTCTACCTGATACGCGCTGGAAGCAGCGCCCCAGACAAAGTCCTTCGGAAATCCGCTCTTTTTCTCATTGTCTCCCGCAGTGATCACCGAAACCAGATCAAAGCTCATGATTCTTTCCCCCTTCTCTTCTGTTTTCATCCATGCCGGAAGATCTTTTTCCATTTCCAGGATCTCCCACCCCAGCTCCTCCGGAGTACCAAGGATACGTATACATACCTTATGTTCTTTTGGAAGCGCTTCTTCCTCCGCCAGTCTTGCCAATGCAGCGCCTGATCCCGCATAGGTTGCCGGACTGCTGCCGGGACTGCTCTGCCCCGTTACCACCTTTCCATGGCGCATGACTGTCGTGATCGATAAGCAGTCACCCCAGTCCTGATCAAAATTGCTGTCCAGAATAACTGCCTGCGCTTCATTTTCATCTATGATCACTTCTGCGATCAGCGCCGGCCGCCGTACCGTCCTGCGGTACTGGATTGCCAGCTCCGTTCCGCAAAAAGTGAATGTGATCTCGTCGCCGGCTTTGTATCCTGCCCAGCCCCCACGGAAGCAGTCGGTATCGTACTGTTTTTCCAGCAGGTCTTTTTGAAATCCCTTTAAGACCGCCGCATAGTTCTTATGCTGCAGGCGTTTGGTCTGCTCATACCGGCCTGCCGTTAACGGTGCCGGCAATGTGTCTGCAGCCGGAGAAGCATCGTATGGCTCCTGCGCGATCTTTTCCAGACAATGGGTCACCATATCCGCCATCAGGCCATGCCCTTCATCGTTCGGATGCAGGTCATCCTGTGTGATATCGCGGCTGTTAAAGTGCCCTTCCTTCATCGCCGCATACAGGCTCGCCCGCATGCTCACGCAGGGCAGGCCATAATGCTTTCCAACGGGCAGGTGCCAGTCTTCCGCGCAGATACCGTCGTCATATTTGATCGTATGAATGATCAATACCGCCGGCTTCCAGCGGCGTTCACCATCTGATAATTCGTAACTTAAGATATGCCGGATCAGGCTTTCATAGGTCTCCCGGAAAAATTCATTTCCCTCATCATTAACGGAAAACTCCACAAATACCATATCCGGACGGTATGCCATCACATCCGCATCCACTCTGGCCACACCGTATTGCGATGTGGTACCGCCGATCCCGGCATTGATATAGGTGATCTCCGACTGCGGAAAACGCTCCTGCCACCAGCTGTGAATACGCTTTGCATAACATTTGTCATGCACACTGGAATGATATCCCTGCGTGATCGACCCTCCGAGAAATGCCAGGCTTACCGGCTTTCCTTCCTGCGCCCGCTGCATTACCGCGCAGATCCGCTTCGGATCACCGTAATTTACGATCGCTTTCTCCGGATCAATATGATAATCCATGTTACATCCTCCAATACCCCTGAAAATATCCCGTATCTTTATATTTTATCACGCATGCAGGTCTGTCACAAGGAGTTTATTCCCGCTCCCAGTTTTTGGTATATTCCACGGCCCGATGCCACTTTTTGACTTTCTTTTGCTGTTCTTCATGAGAGATCTTCGGCTGAAAGGTTCTTTCGATCCGGATGTTTTTCAGCAGATCTTCTTTGCTCTTCCAATAGCCGACCGCAAGTCCTGCCAGATAAGCCGCTCCGGCCGCAGTCGTTTCCACACAGCAGGGGCGGTACACCTCGGTCTGTATGATGTCCGACTGGAACTGCATCAGCAGGTTATTGGCAGATGCGCCGCCATCAACCTTCAGACCTTCCAGCTTCACATCCGCATCGTTTTCCATCGCAGCCAATACATCATATGTCTGATACGCCAGGGATTCCAGCGTAGCGCGGATGATATGATATTTGTTCACCCCCCTTGAGAGTCCGACGATCGCGCCTCTTGCATAAGGATCCCAGTACGGAGCTCCAAGTCCCGTAAATGCGGGCACCACATAGCAGCCGCAGGTATCCTCTACTTTGCCTGCAAAAAATTCCGAATCGCTTGCACTGTCAATGAACTTCAGTTCATCCCGCAGCCACTGGATCGCGCTGCCCGCAACAAATACAGAGCCTTCCAGCGCATACTCCACCTTTCCGTCCAGTCCCCACGCAATCGTGGTGACCAGGCCCTGTCTGGAAAAGACCGGTTTTTCTCCGGTATTCATCAGCAGAAAGCATCCGGTACCATAGGTATTCTTGGCCTGTCCCGGTTTGAAACATGTCTGCCCGAACAATGCCGCCTGCTGATCCCCGGCGGCTCCCGCGATCTTAATCTGTCCGCCAAACAGATCCGGAGCCGTAACGCCGTACAGACAGCTTGACGGCTTTACTTCGGGAAGCATAGAAACCGGAATATCCAGCTCTTTTAAGATTTCCTCATCCCAGCAGAGTTCCGAGATATTATAAAGCATCGTTCTGGAGGCATTGGAATAATCGGTGATGTGCACCGCGCCTCCCGTGAGTTTCCAGATGAGCCATGTTTCCACGGTCCCGAAAAGAAGTTTTCCTTCTTCCGCTTTTCGCCGCACTCCCGGAACATTTTCCAAAAGCCAGCGGATCTTGGTTGCGCTGAAATAGGGATCGATCACCAGTCCGGTCTTTTCCCGGTAGATATCCGCCAGCCCCTTCTGCGTCAGCATCTCGCAATACTCCGCAGTCCTCCGGTCCTGCCAGACAATAGCATGATAGACCGGCTCTCCCGTTTCCTTATCCCAGACGATCGTGGTCTCGCGCTGGTTGGTAATGCCGATCGCTGCGATATCTTCTGCCTTGGCATGAACCCTGGTCAAGGCTTCGGATGCCACGGCATACTGCGTCAGCCAGATCTCGTTTGCGTCATGCTCCACCCATCCGGACTTCGGAAAATACTGCGTAAACTCTTTTTGCGCTACCGAAACGATCTCTCCGTTTTCGTTAAACAAAATGCAGCGGTTGGATGTTGTCCCGGCATCCAGTGCCATAATATACTTTGCCATATCGTGCCCCCAATGATCATCGTTATCATAACTGCAATGTATGCTCGCATTTATCATTCTTATTCAAATGCAAAGTGCGTCGGAAGCTTCAGGTCATCGCGTACCGCGATCATATCCTTCTGCACGGATTTACTGAGCGGAACACCCTTTTCCTTCCGCTCCAGCCATACCAGGTATTCCTTTTCCCCGGCCGTATAGATGCGGTCATTTCCCGGTGCCTTCTTTGATGCGCGCAGCGCACGGCAGATATCACCGGCGATCTTCCGAAACGTTTCCCTGCCGCTGAAGGCCTCCGGATCCACCACAAAGAAGAAATGCCCCAGATGATACATAGAAGCTTTTCCGTCTGCATCCACACCGGAAAGCGCCTTCATAAACTGTCCGCCGGCAAGAGCCGCCGATAAGATCTCAACTACTGCTGCATATCCGTATCCCTTATAACCCGCCAGTTCATCGCCGATGCCGCCAAGCGGAGCCAGCGCTGCCGTTCCGTCCACCAGAGCTTTTAAGATCTCTTCACTGTCCGTCATCGCCTCGCCGTTTGCAGAGACTACCGTCCCTGCGGGCGTCGGCTTTCCTTCTCTTGCATAATACTCGATCCGTCCCCTCTGCACGATCGAAGTCGCGCAGTCCAGACAGAACGGAAACTCTTCATCCGTCGGGAGCGAAAAAGTCAGCGGATTGGTTCCCATCATATTTTCCACACCGTAAGTCGGCGCAATGGACGGTCTGGCATTCGTTCCGGTAATACCGATCAGGCCCTCTTTTGAAGCCATTGTCGTCCAGTATCCCGCGATCCCGTAGTGCGTGGAATTTCGGATCGCGCCACCGGCCATACCATAAGTCTTTGCTTTTTCGATCAGCATTTCCATCATCTTATGGCTGGCAACCATTCCCATTCCGTCATGGGCATCCATCACCACCGTAGTCGGCGTCTCTTTCATGATCTCGATCTCCGTCACCGGCAAAAGTGTCCCCTTTTTGATCCGGTCAATATAGATCGGTTTGAAACGGTTGCATCCGTGGCTTTCGATCCCCCGCCGGTCCGATTCCAGCAAAACATCCGCACAGATCTTTGCATCCTCCCGCGGCACCCCGTACCCCACAAAAGCGTCCGTCAGAAACGCATCCATCTCTTCCCACGAAGCGTAAAAACGATCCTCCATATGCTGTCACCTCCGAGAAATAAAATACCCTTTGTTACATATAACTCAAGTATACAAAAGGCAGTGGCGATAATCAAGGTTATCGACAAATTCCGGTTGTTCATCCTAAGGAGGGGCCCGCTTGCGGGAGGATGCCTTAGGATATTCGCGAGGGGGGACCCACGAATGTGGGGGGAGCCCTTGCGATGTGGTGGTTGTCGATACATCTCTACAAACCGGAATTTGTAATGGTGACAATGGAGTAGAATTCCAGCGTCATATTCTGCTATAATGATCCTGTAAAACTATATAAATAAGAAGGGGGTACGATCATGAAGCAAACATATTATACACACATCTCCGGGTCTGACGGACTACCTTTGTCCGTACTGCGGATGGAGCCGGATAATGTTTCCGATATCAAGGGGATTGTTCAATTAGTTCATGGAATGAACGAGTACAAGGAACGCTATCTTCCCTTCATCGAATACCTGAGCGGACACGGATATATCACCGTGATCCATGATCACAGAGGGCATGGAAAGAGCGTCCGGTCGCAGGATGATCTGGGCTTCTTTTACGAAGGCGGATTTAAAGCATTGGTGAAGGATATCCACGAGATCACGGTGGAGATCAAAAAATATGCAGAAAAACTGACCGGGAGATCGGATCTGCCCATGATCCTGGCCGGACACAGTATGGGCTCGATGGCTGTAAGATGCTATCTGAGAAAATATGATTTTGAGATTGACAAACTGCTGGTGATCGGCTGCCCTTCTGAATTACCGGGAGCAAAACCGGGATTGTTTGTGATCCGGGTATTTAAAGCAATCTTCGGCGAACGCAGGAGAAGCAGATTCATCGCCAAACTGGTCATGGGCGGCTATGAGAAACGGTTCCAAAGCGAGGGTCTTCTGCATTCGTGGGTCAATTCCGATGCTGAGGAAGTAAAGAAATACAATGCGGATCCGCTGTGCAATTATCTCTTTACCCTGAACGGATTCGAAAACCTGGTCCTGCTGACGATGCTCACCTATACAGACAAAGGTTATGCACTGAAAAATCCGTCCCTGCCGGTCCGTTTTTATTCCGGCGCCGACGATCCCTGCGCTGTCAGCGAAGAGGCTTTTAACGCAGCGATCGACCACTTAAAACAATATGGTTATACGGATGTTTCCGGTAAACTGTACGAAAACATGCGGCATGAGATATTAAACGAGCCGGGACATGCGATCGTTTTTGAAGAACTGCTCGATTTTATTGAGTCATAAACTTCTCCCCTGCCGTCAGCAGAATTGTTCGGATTTCCTCTCCGATCCGTACGCGGCATTCAATATCGTGATCGGGGATCAGTTCTGCCGCTGTAAGCTTGCCTTCGCTCCAGCGCAGATTTACCGTAATGCCGCCTTTTGCGCGCAACCCTTTTATGCTGCCTTCCGGCCATTCTTTCGGAAGCGCCGGCAGCAAAATGATCTCACCGCCGGTACATTGCAGCAAGGCTTCCGCGATAGCTGCCGTCCCGCCGAAATTCCCGTCGATCTGGAACGGCGGATGGTTGTCCAGCATATTCGGATTGGTAGAGTTACCGAGTAAACGGAGAATATTTCCGTAAAACTCCTCACTGTCATACAGCCGGGCCCACATATTGGCGATCCATGCTCGGCTCCAGCCGGTGTGACCGCCGCCATGGGATAATCTTCGATCCAGCGTTGCCCTTGCAGCCTGTGCCAGTTCCGGTGTTCCCTGCGGTGTGATCAGATCCGCCGGGTGCAGCGCAAACAGCTGCGAAATGTGCCTGTGTCCG
>JAFWRC010000158.1 GCA_017508825.1 Lachnospiraceae bacterium | reverse complement strand
TGGTATTTTTTTAGGTTATTTTGAAATTATTTCAGGAGACGGATGAAGGAAGGATCGCTTATGGCAGAAGCGGCAATCGAAATCAAACATGTGACAAAAACATTCGGTTCCGTGGTCGCAAATGATGATGTGACCATGGAGATCCGCAAAGGTGAGATTCTCTCATTGCTCGGAGAAAACGGAAGCGGAAAGACGACACTGATGAATATGCTTTCCGGGATCTATTATCCGGACAAGGGGGAGATCTTCGTAGACGGCAAAAAGGTAAGTATCCGGGATCCGAAGGATGCCTATGAGCTTGGCATCGGCATGGTCCATCAGCACTTTAAGCTGGTGGATGTCTTTACGGCAGCGGAGAACCTGGTGATCGGGATCGATCCGCACAAAAAACTGGATCGCAGGGAGATCGCGGAAAGCATGCGGTGGATCTGTGATAAGTACGGTTTTCAGATGGATCCCGAGAAAAAAGTATATGATATGAGCGTATCCGAAAAGCAGACGCTCGAGATCATCAAGGTGCTGTACCGTGGCGCCAAGATCCTGATCCTCGATGAGCCGACGGCAGTGCTGACCCCGCAGGAGACCGAAAAACTCTTTACGGTCATCCGGAATATGAAAGAGGATGGCAAGACCGTGATCATCATCACACATAAGCTGCATGAGGTGCTTTCCGTTTCGGATCGCGTGGCGATCCTGCGGAAGGGCGCCTATATTGATTCGATCGAGACGGCAAAAGCCGATGAATCCATATTGACGGAAATGATGGTCGGTGAAAAAGTGGAACTCAATATTGACCGGCCCGAAGTAAAGGACAAACAGAAAAGACTGAAGATCGAACATCTATCCTGTTATAATGCCGAAGGGGTAAAGGTACTGGAGGATGTGAGTTTTGATGTATACGGCGGCGAGATCCTGGGCATCGCCGGGGTTTCCGGAAACGGACAGAAGGAACTGCTCGAAGCTATTGCCGGTCTCCAGGGGACGATGCCGGGGGCAACGATCGATTATTTTGCGCCGGATTCGGAGAAGAAAACAGATCTTCTCGGAAAGACGCCAAGACAGATCCGGGATCTGGGCGTGCATATGTCCTTTGTGCCGGAAGATCGTCTTGGCATGGGCCTTGTCGGTACTATGGGCATGGCGGAAAACATGATGCTTAAAGACTATCGGCGCGGACATTCGATATTTGTCGGTAAGAAACATCCGAAGGAACTGGCAGAACAGATCCGTGATGAACTTGGAGTGGTGACCCCGGGAATTTCTACGCCTGTGCGCCGGCTGTCCGGCGGTAATGTGCAAAAAGTGCTCGTGGGACGCGAGATCGCGGAAAGTCCGACGGTTTTGATGACGGCCTATGCGGTACGCGGACTGGATATCAATACTTCGTATACCATCTATCATCTGCTGAACGAACAAAAACAGAAGGGGGTAGCCGTGATCTACGTCGGGGAAGATCTGGACGTGCTGCTGGAACTCTGTGACCGTATCCTGGTACTCTGCGGCGGTAAAGTCAACGGCATCCTGGATGGAAGAACTGTCAAAAAAGAGGAAGTAGGTCTCCGCATGACGAAACTGCAGGATGATAAAAAAGCAGAGAAAGGAGCGGCAAAATGACGGAAGAAAAGAAAACGACAGCATCGGACGAGAGCGAACCGGCTGTCGTAAGCGTAAATAAGCCGCTGAAAGAACCGTTTGTCCGAATGGTAAAACGGGAGGATATGCCGTTCTGGCAAAAGATCGCGGTACGTCTTACGGGCATACTGCTTGCATTGCTGGTGAGCGCAGTTGTGATCTATGCGATCACCAGATACAATCCCATTACGGTATATCAGACCATGGTTTCCGGAGCCTTCGGTACGAAAACGCGTATCTGGTCTACGGTCAAGGAAATGCTGATGCTGACATGCATTGCGGTCGGTCTGGCTCCGGCGTTTCGTATGCGTTTTTGGAATATCGGAGCAGAAGGCCAGGTGCTGGTCGGAGGCATCGTTACGGCGGGCTGTATGATCTATTTAAAGGATCTGCCGACGCTTGCGTTATTTGGGATCATGTTTATTGCCAGTATGCTGGCAGGAGCTTTATGGGCATTGCTTCCGGCGCTGTTTAAGGCAAAATGGAATACCAACGAAACGCTGTTTACGCTGATGATGAATTATGTTGCCATTCAGCTGACGTCCTTTGCCGTTGCCAAGTGGGAAAATCCTTACGGCTCCAATACCGTCGGTGTCATTAATCAGAATACGCGGGCCGGCTGGTTTCCGACGATCCTGGGAACACAGTATTTTCTGAATGTTTTACTGGTGCTTTTGCTTACGGTATTTATGTTTATCTACCTGCGTTATACCAAACATGGCTATGAGATCGCGGTAGTCGGTGAGTCGGAGAATACGGCGCGGTATGCCGGCATCAACGTGGCCGGCGTTATCATCCGTACCCTTCTCTTATCCGGCGCGGTATGCGGACTGGCCGGATGTATCGCTGTCAGCGGGGCATCCCATACGATCTCAACCTCTACTGCCGGCGGACGGGGCTTTACGGCCATCATCGTAGCATGGCTGGCAAAGTTCAATACCTTTACCATGCTTCTGATCTCGCTGTTACTGGCATTCCTGGACAGCGGCGCGGGAGAGATCGCGTCCAAGTGTAAACTGAACGACTATGCTTCCCAGATGATCATTGGTATCATACTGTTCTTTATCCTGGGCAGTGAGTTTTTCATCAATTACCGGCTGATCTTTCGCAAAAAGGGAAAGGAGGAAGCATAAATGCAGGGATTTGTGACTTTGATCCAGGCGGCTGTATTCTTCGGCACTGTGATCATGTTCGGATGTATCGGTGAGATCATCGCAGAAAAAGCGGGAAACTTAAATCTCGGTGTACCGGGCATTATGTATCTGGGCGGTATTGCTTCCCTGGCTGCGGTATTTATCTATGAGGGAAGCACGGATCATCCGAACAGTATTTTATGTGTACTGATCGCACTGCTCAGCGCATTTTGCGCATCGGCGCTCGGCGGACTGATCTATGCCTTTCTGACGATCACATTGCGTGCCAACCAGAATGTTACGGGACTTACGCTGACGATCTTCGGATCCGGAGTAGCCAACTTTTTCGGCGGATCCCTGAATACGCTGGCAGGGCGTTTTGAACAGATTGCCGTTCCGGCAACATCATCCGCTTTCCGGATGACCATTGCGCCGCTGGCGGATCTGGGTGTGGTCGGAAAACTGTTCTTTTCTTATGGATTTATGGTATATCTGGCGATCGCGCTTGCGTTTATCGTCCATCATTTTCTGATGCATACCAGAGCGGGGCTGAACCTGCGGACGGTGGGCGAGAATCCCCAGGCAGCGGATGCCGCCGGCATTAATGTAACGAAGAATAAATATCTCGCCATCTGCATCGGAGCCGGCATCAGCGGATTCGGCGGTGTATACTATGTAATGGACTATATCAAAGGAACCTGGGCCAATGACGGCAGCATCGAAAAACTGGGCTGGCTTGCTGTGGCACTGGTCATTTTTGCAACCTGGAAATCAGTCAATGCCATCTGGGGAGCGTATCTGTTCGGCATCCTGTACTGGATGTATATGTATATTCCGGGACTGACACGTTCTTCGCAGGAGATCTTTAAGATGCTTCCGTATATTGTTACGATCATCGTGCTGGTTGTGACGAGTATGAAGAACAGCAGGGAAAAACAGCCGCCGGCTAGTCTGGGTCTGGCATACTTCAGGGAAGAACGTTAAGAAAAAGGGGACAGGAGGACAGCAGATGCAATTACTGGAAGACCGTATCCGAAAAGACGGTATCGTAAAAGAAGGAAATGTACTGAAGGTAGACAGTTTTCTGAATCATCAGATGGATATCACGCTTTTTCAGGAAATGGGGAAAGAATGGAAACGGCTGTATGCGGAAGAAAAGATCAACAAGATCCTGACGATCGAAGCTTCCGGCATCGGGATCGCCGCAGTGGCCGCACAGTATTTTGATGTACCTGTGGTATTTGCAAAGAAGTCGCAGTCCATCAATCTGGACGGAAGTGTCTATTCTGCCAAGATTCCGTCCTTTACGCATCAGAAAGTATATGATGTGATCGTCTCCAAAAAATATCTGTCCCCGCAGGACAGGGTTCTGATCATCGATGATTTCCTGGCAAACGGATGCGCGATCCGAGGACTGGTGCAGATCCTGCAGGAAGCCGGGGCGCAGTTATGCGGTGTCGGGATTGCGATCGAAAAAGGCTTTCAGGACGGCGGACGCGAACTGCGCTCGCAAGGGATCCGTGTGGAATCTCTGGCGATCATTGAAAGCATGGATGCAGCAAGCGGAGAGATCGTATTTCGTCATTGATCTGCCGGTAACGGCGTTGTTTTCACATAACGCAATGAAAACAGATTTCGGTTGACATAATATTATTATCTGTTATACTATATCTTGTGGTCAGGCACAGAGCAGTTAATATTTTCCTGACATTCAAAATATGGAGGATAATATTATGAAATGCCCATTTTGCGGACATGAAAACACCAGAGTAGTGGATTCCAGACCGGCAGAAGATAATGCTTCGATCCGGCGCAGACGTGTGTGCGATGAATGTGACAAGCGTTTTACGACCTATGAAAAGGTTGAGACCATCCCTCTGATCGTCATCAAGAAGGATAACAACCGTGAGCCGTATGATCGTAAAAAGATCGAAGACGGCATCCTGTTGGCAACCCATAAACGTCCGATCAGTGCTGATTCCATTCGCAATCTGGTAAATGACATCGAGAACGAGATCTTTAAGCGGGAAGAAAAGGAAGTACCCAGCGGCGTGATCGGTGAGATCGTCATGGAAAAGCTGGAAAAACTCGATACCGTTGCTTATGTTCGCTTTGCATCTGTATATCGTGAGTTTAAGGATATCAATACCTTTATGGATGAATTGAAGAAAGTACTGGACAGGGATTGATCCTGACAGTGTACGGATCCCCTTTGGTTTCTATAGCCAAGGGGGTTTTTGTCTTATAAAGGAGTGCAGAATGATCAGCACTATGATAGGGAATTTGTATGGATAACGGAAAAACGGAAAACAGAGAACGGATCAACCGCGCAGAAAAGACGGATCCTGCTGTAAAAGAAGCTGCGGAAAAGCCTGCCGGACGTATCGAGCAGGGATATTTTTCCTATCCGGATGTTGCGGCGGCGGAAGCGGCGGT
>JAFWRC010000157.1 GCA_017508825.1 Lachnospiraceae bacterium | reverse complement strand
TGCCGCGTTGCGACCGGTTGCGGAAGTAATGATTACATTAAGGGCAGCTTTTTAGAAATACTTAAGCCACGTAATCTGCACCCCAAACGGTTGTGATGACCACAGACGCATCGATACCCCCGCTGCGCCGGGCGTGACTCCCCGATAAACCGGAATTATCACAAAAAAACAGGCGCCGGATCAGCGCCTGCCTGTATAAGTATCTGTCCTGATTATGCCTCTTCGCTCTCGCTGATCACAGAAGGCTTTTTCCGGGTCAGCCCTCTGGCGATCACTTCCTTCAGACGCGCTGCTTCAAACAAAAGCTTGCGTCCTGCCCAGGCAAAATAAACAATAAACGGAAGCTGCGTGATGAGCATGATCGCGTATTGTATCGTGTGGTCATTGATACCCTGTTGCCGCTCCGCGCGCATAAAATACACAATGGCAACTGCCAGCGCAAGGCACACCAGCGCCATTGCTGCCATTACCAGGCCCTGCCTTAAGCAATGCTTCTGTACACCGGCCTGATCCGTAAATGCCTCCGGACGGTTGCTGTCCTCATAGTTTTTGCGCCAGATGTAACAGTTAAAGCTTTTTCCCATATAATCCCAGCCTTTATCGACTGCCGTCTGCATATACGAAACCTTGTCCATAGCACTGTGATCCACGATAAATCTGGTCTTCTGCGGCTTTTCTTCCGTAAACTCAAAATAAAACAAGCCGCCTTCGCCTACCGGTCTCAGAATCTGTCCGTTTGCACTCATTTCCTCCAGATATGTTTCCATTTCCGAAGGAACTATATACTTCAGTGCCGTAAACAACTTTTTCTGAACTTCCATAGTTCTTTCCCCTTTCAGAACCCTCTTCGGATACGGATCTGAAGCACTGTCGCTCCTGTCCGTATTAGTGTATTATAGCTGATTTTAAGCTCTGATACAAGACACAAAAAGCTCACAAATCCCCCTGCTGACAAAAAGGAGCAAATACTCTATAATATTTATATAACTTTTTAACCGGTTACTCTTTTTCTACTTTTTCAGAAAGGATCTGTGATGGATAACACTTCAATTCAGGATAATACCTTAATTCAGGCAGAAAATCTCAGCATGATCTACGGAAGCGATCATAAAGCCGTGGATGATATGAGTTTTTCCAGCAAAGCCGGTGAGATCGTCGGTTTTGCCGGACCAAACGGCGCCGGAAAGACCACAGTGATCAAAATGCTGACCGGTATACTGCGGCCCGTTACCGGACGCGCCCTGATCGCCGGGCATGATATCGTAAAGGAGCCGCTGGCTGCAAAGCAGTCTTTCGCTTATGTTGCCGACAATCCGGATGTGCTGCTGCAGCTCACCGGTCTGGAATATATCAACTTTGTGGCAGATATCTACAAAATCCCCGCAGAGGACCGTGCACCGCGTGTGAAAGATCTGGCCGCCCGTTTCGGTATGTCGGATGCTTTGGAAACCCCGATGAGAGAATACTCTCACGGAATGCGTCAGAAGCTGATGGTCATCGCTGCGCTCACCCACAACCCGCCCGCCTGGATCCTGGACGAACCCATGACCGGTCTGGACCCTTCCGCAGCTTACGAACTGAAACAGATGATGCGCGAACACGCCGCAAAAGGCAATTGTGTGTTATTTTCCACTCATGTGCTTGAAGTGGCTGAAAAACTCTGTGATCACATCATCATCATGAACGGCGGCCATTCTCTCTATCAGGGTACCGTGGAGGATCTCTCTGCCGCCCATCCCGGCCAGGATCTGGAAGAGATTTTTTTGGATATGATCAGTTACAAAAAGGGTGAATAAACCGTTTCTGCCTGTGTCTCTGCAAAGGAGTTCTTATGAATAATATCCGCACACTGTTCAACGTGTATCGTGCCAATTTTGAGATGCCCACCCCCAAAAAAGGGTTAAAGGGCAGTCTTTATACAGCTTTCGGGTTCATAGCGTTCACCTGTATCATGCTGCCCTGCTGTCTGATCGTCGGCTATATCACCTATATCATGTCACTTGCGCTGATGGTGGAAAACAACACGATGAACGCCCTGCTCTCGGAAGTCCATATTATTTCCGCTTTTTCCATGATCTTCAGTATGCTGGTGGTGTTTAATGTCCTGTTCTTCTCGTCTGACCGTGAGCATATGGTGACACTTCCGCTTTCCCACTGGCAGCTGTTATCTGCCAAATTCTGGCATACTTACATGGCAGAAAGCATCATGGAATTTATGGTTCTGTTTTCCATGTTCGTCGGTCATTTCGCAGCAGCGATCCAAAGCTTCGGCGCACAGGGCGTTCTCGGTCCGGTTCAGATATTGGCAGCCCTCATAGGTACTCTTGTGACGCCCCTGTTGCCGCTCGCGTATTGCACAATATTAAGTCTTATTTTAATGTCCGTTCTGAAAAAAGTCCGCAACATTAAAGTGTTTTATCATGTATCTACCTTTTTGCTGCTTGTTTTTGTTGCAATCTTCCTGCTTTCCTTCCGTGGTATGGGTGGCGTGAATGTGAATAATTACATGGATTCCCTTGCCGGCGGCACAAACCTGTTCCTGCAGATCTGCAATATTTTATTCTTTACGGTTCCTTTACTTGGAAAAGCCATCGGTTCCGGCAGTATTCTGTCCCTGTTTCTGTATCTGCTGGGCAATGCTGTTATCGTATGCATCATGCTCTTCCTCGGATACCTGCTCTACCAGGAGGGATTGTATACTGCCGCCGCTCTCGGAAGCCGCAAGAAAAAGGTAGATGCAGATAGGTTAAAGTTGGATTTAACTTCCGTTTTCGCTACTTATATAAAAAAGGAATTAAAAGTACTCCTGCGCACAAGGGCTTATGCTTCCAATTGTTTTTATATCAATCTGCTTTGGCCCATCGGCATCATCGTTCTTTTTTCCTTATCTGAAAACAACGAGAACATTCAACACTTCCTGGATCTTTATCGGGAAGGCTACTCCAGGGCCGCTCTCATTCTGCTGCTGGTGATCATCTTCACCTCTTTTGTCGCCTCAGCGCTCAACAGCCTTTCCTCAACAGCATTTACCCGCGAAGGTGCCCATGTAGATATCATCAAATACATCCCCGTTCCTTACGAGACGCAGATGTATGCCAAAGCAGCCGTTGCTCTGATCGTCACCTATCCGGCGCTGATCCTGACCGTGATCATTGCCTCTTTCTATATCGGCTGGTCGCTTCCGTGGACCCTGTATTATTGCGCTCTTGCTTTGTGTGCTCTCCTTCTCTCCATCGTGATCGGCCTGTCCATGGATTCCGCTGCCCCGTTCACCCTGTGGGATGACGAATACAGCGCCCTGCGTGGCAACTTAAACAGTTTCTTCAATATGGCTGTGATCATGGTTCTCGCGGTCTTTGTCTGCGGCATCGCATTCCTGACCTTCGAATTAACGCCATTAGGAATTGTACCGGTACATCTGTTAATCTTAGTTCTGTTGATCATTTTGGATATCATTGCCGTGATCTTCGGCCGCAAGATCATACTCCGAAATATGGAAGAATTGTATTGAGCTGCCACGGGGACGGTTCTCCGGCCCATAAAGCTGCCACGGGGACGGTTCTCCGGCCCATAATGAGCCAGAGAACCGTCCCCGTGGTCCGAAATGAAAAACCAGCCATCCATCTCAGGCCGGATATATATCTTAGTGGTGGAACAGGCGGATGCCCGTGAATGCCATTACGATGCCAAGCTTGTTGCATGCCTCGATCACGAGATCGTCACGCTTGGATCCACCCGGCTGTGCGATGTACTTCACACCGGAACGGCTTGCACGCTCTACATTATCGGAGAACGGGAAGAATGCGTCGGAGCCCAGCGCCACATCGGTAGCCTGTGCCAGCCATGCCTGCTTCTCTTCCTTTGTGAACACTTCCGGTTTCACCTTGAAGATCTTCTGCCAAGCGCCTTCTGCCAGCACATCCATATAATCCTCACCGATATAGAGATCGATGGAGTTGTCACGGTCTGCACGGCTGATACCATCTACAAACTGCAGATCCAGCACCTTCGGGCACTGACGCAGCAGCCAGTTGTCTGCCTTGCTGCCTGCCAGACGTGTGCAGTGGATACGGGACTGCTGTCCTGCGCCGATACCGATGGCCTGTCCGCCCTTTGCATAGCATACGGAGTTGGACTGGGTGTACTTCAAAGTGATCAGCGCGATCACCATATCGATCTTGGCCTGCTCGGACAGATCCTTCTTCTCGGTCACGATATCCTTCAGCATATCTTTGTCGATCTTCAGCTCGTTTCTGCCCTGCTCAAAAGTGATACCGAATACATCCTTGTGCTCAACCGGCTGCGGTGTGTAGGACGGATCGATCTGGATCACATTGTAAGTGCCGCGCTTCTTGCCTTTCAGGATCTCCAGCGCTTCCGGCTCATAGCCCGGTGCGATGATACCGTCGGATACTTCCGGCTTGATCAGCTTAGCGGTGGGTACATCGCATACATCCGACAGCGCGATGAAATCACCAAAGGAAGACATACGGTCTGCGCCACGTGCTCTTGCATATGCACAGGCCAGCGGGGACAGTTCGATGGTCTCGTCTACGAAATAGATCTTCTTCATCACATCGTCCAGCTCGATGCCGACTGCGGCACCTGCCGGAGATACATGCTTGAAGGATGCAGCTGCCGGCAGATTGGTTGCTGCCTTCAGCTCCTTCACCAGCTGCCAGCCATTGAATGCGTCCATAAAGTTGATGTAGCCCGGCTTGCCGTTCAGCACTTCGATAGGCAGCTCGCGTCCGTCATTCACAAAGATCTTGGATGGTTTCTGGTTCGGGTTACAGCCATATTTCAATTCTAATTCTTTCATGATACTACTCCTTTTCTGTTTTACTTATTCTTGTTCACGATACGGGTCTCGTACTTGCCACTGGCGATATCGATGTAACGAACGAACAGGGACACCTTGTTCTCTTCGTTCAGCGCATCCCACAGAGTCTTAGTCAGCTCGTCGATATCCTCGGTCGGGATGCCGATCCACTCCGGCTCGCCCTCGAAAGAAGGCAGCGGATTGCCGTCGTTCATATAAGTATGGATGAATCTGCCCTCGCCGGCGATGGGATTTTCATAAGCAAAGGTGAAACGGTTGCATGCAGACGCATCGCCCTGGTTGCTCTTTAAGATGGACATTGCATAGCTGTACTTGCCGGCTTCGATGTGCATCACACCGGAAATACGCGGTGTGTAGTTCGGGCCGTCCGGCTCAAACTCACGGCTGCGCAGGGACTGCTCAAAAGTCAGCTGTTTGTCCATGCCTTCATAGATCGTATCGGTCTGGTCACCGTTGGTCACGATGGTCTTGTTGCCCAGTACACGTACCGGTGCATAGATGATCAGGCTGGGATCGGACAGTTTTGCCGGATCGAATGCCTGGGTACGGATGCCTTCGCCGTCCTCAACAAACACACGGTTACGGCTGTTCTCGCTGCGTCCCATGATGAAATATGCAGTTACCGCATACTTTCCGCTGGGAGACTCGCCCAGGATGATCCCGCGTCCGGGATACGCATTGTTCTTCAACAGTTCCACAATGTCATTTTTCTTCATGCTCTTTCTCCTTTTCTTAAAAAGCATTGGCGGCATCACACCGCGGTTAAAGGTTACATTGTCGGTTCCCCATAAAATTATTATGTCTCTGTGAATACAAAAACCGTCCGGGAACCACATGGTACCCAGACGGTCGGTTTCTTACTTCCAAGATATGCTCCATGTGGTGAACTCCACTATCCCGTATACCAGGCTTTCCGTCAGTCACATATCTCTGCCTGCGCCTTTTATCGGGAATTCTTCGAATTCCTTGTCGCGCTCCTATCGGAGCTTGGAACTTTGAGGCGCTTCAAGGATTTGCCGTCAGGCAAATCTTCATTTCTATTCATTCCGTGCTAAACATCGGAACGAAACAATGTCATTGTACTGTATGCTTTCCAAAAATGCAAGGGGGAGATTTATCCCTTTCCGGATTCATACTCTTCCAGCTGCTTTACAACATCTGCGGGCGTAACCGGGACCTCCGTATCAAAAAGCGGTCTCTCTAAATGCACTTTCTTATCATCAGAAATAATATACAGCCGCAGAATACCTTCCCGGTTTTTCCGGACATACCAATAAAACACCCTCTCTTTGTATACCAGTTTTCTCTTATTTCCTGCGCTTACTGCCATCCGATCCCTCCTCTCCCAGTTCGATCCGGATGGAAAGACATCCCTCTTCATAGGTTGCATTGACACTGCCATGCATCCGCTCCATTAATGTTCGCACGATGGAAAGTCCCAGCCCTGTAGAATGATGCGCCGCCTCAACCGTATAGAAACGATCAAAGAGTTGCTCCACCTCTACGGCAGACAACCCTTTTGCATGATTCGTAAATGTGAT
>JAFWRC010000156.1 GCA_017508825.1 Lachnospiraceae bacterium | reverse complement strand
TCAACATCGGTACCATACAGCAGGATATTTCGTATCTTTTCATCCAGATCCGCCCACGGCGTATCCAGGCTGAATTTAAATTTCTTCACCAATGCCTGCAGCAGCGCATTTGCAAAACTCCCTTCCTGATTGGCCGACTGCCAGCCGAGCACCGCGATACAGCCGTCATTGATGGATCTGGTGGGATCCGGGATCATGGAGCCTTCCGTAAACTCCATCTTGATGCCGAGGCCCGCACAATTCGGACATGCGCCGAAGGGATTGTTAAAGGAAAAGCTGCGCGGTTCGATCTCATCAATACTGATGCCGCAGTCCGGGCAGGAAAAACTCTGGCTGAAATTTAACCGCTCTCCGCCGATCACATCCACCACCAACAGGCCGTCCGTCAGTTCCAAAACGTTCTCAATGGAATCACTGAGACGTTTGCCAATGCCTTCTTTCACCACCAGACGGTCCACGATCACTTCGATGGTATGCTTGATATTTTTATCCAGCGTGATATCTTCATCCAGTTCATAGACGCTGCCGTCGATCTCCGCGCGCAGATAGCCGCTCTTCTTCATGCGCTCCAGCACTTTTTCGTGACGGCCTTTTTTCCCGCGCACCACCGGCGCCAGCAGCTGGATCTTAGTCCCTTCCTCCAGCGCCATCACCTGATCCGTCATCTGATCCACAGTCTGACGCATGATCGGGCGGCCGCATTCCGGACAGTGCGGGATCCCGGCTCTCGCATACAGCAGTCGGAAATAGTCGTAGATCTCCGTCACGGTCCCCACCGTGGAACGGGGATTTTTATTGGTAGACTTCTGATCAATACTGATGGCCGGACTCAGGCCTTCGATCTTGTCCACATCCGGCTTTTCCATCTGTCCCAGGAACTGTCTTGCATAGGAAGAAAGCGACTCCATGTACCGCCGCTGTCCTTCCGCATAGATTGTATCAAATGCCAAAGAAGACTTTCCCGAACCGGAAAGTCCCGTAAATACCACAAACTTATCTCTCGGGATCGTAAGATCCACATTCTTCAGATTGTGTTCCCTCGCCCCCATGATCCGGATCGACTGTGATGCCGGAAGCATCTTCGGACTCTTTGCCGCTGCCATATTGTTATCCTCATTTCTTATCCAAACATTTGTTCCCACAATATATCACACTATATTCAAAGTGTCAAATGAAGATTGTTTCGCATTTCACACGATGGCAGATACCGTTCACGCAATGATCCGTCCTCTCTTTCCGGGCACAGGATATACTTTAGGCTGTATAACATAAGAGGCTGATTTAAGGAGATTTCAGAATGTATTGTAATCATTGCGGCAAACCGCTTTCGGATTATTCGGGTATTTGTAAATCCTGTAAAAAGATCACGGATGTCTCAGCGGGAGATCCGGTATATGATGCTTACAGGATGGCACAGAAAAAGAAATCCCATGAAACCTTTATTTGCGGTTTTTTTGTGATTTTGGCGTTCTGTATATTAATTAGTGCCATTATAATCCATGACGAACCGTATATTCAAGAAAGCAAAGTCAGCGCAGATATGCAATTGGCCGACTCGATACATACCGCGATCCTGACCTCTATAATGGATCCCGAAATTCGAAGTATGAAGAAATATCCCGGAGACTATGATGCGCTGACAGAGGAATTCGACATCACACAGTATACCGGCGATGAAAACTGTATCCTGGCAGGTGCTGCCGAAATTCTTGATATGGAAGATCTGCAAGATCTGAGCAGCCGGTTGAGATCGCTCGGCGCGACCGGCCGCATCCTGGTAACAATCTGCGATCCTACACATGTACAGGTCAGAGTCGAAGGAACGTACGTCAGCGAATACGGAGAAGAAATCATCATTCGCTGAGAAACCGGCGGAACCAAAACAACGTATAGTGAACCATACAAAAATCGGCCACCCTTCCCGGGTGACCGATTTTAGAATTACAATATAACATTAAACGATTGTATTTTGGCGTTCCGATCTATTCACTGTCTCAATAGTGCATCAAAGGTTGCCCTGTATTCGTACGGAGCCGCACCGTAAATAGGCTCGCCGACAATATTTCCCGTCTGATCCACAAAGAAACTGGTCGGAACACAATCGGTCCAAAACGCGCGGCCCAATTCATTTGTAAGTACCAGATTCATATAATCCGCACCGGCTGCCGACAGCAACTTCTTGGCAGTACTTCGTCCGGAAGAAGTGTTCCCGTCATCCAGCAATCCGATAACGGCACAGCCTTTTGCCTGATACTCTCTGTTGATCTCCCCGAGTTCATCCAGTTCACCACGGCAAGGTCCGCACCAGGTTGCCCAGATATTCACCATGGTATACTTGTGTGAGGAAAAGATATCTTTCAATGCTACCTGATTGCCGTTCATATCCTTTGTCACATAAGTCATCCCGGTATAATTGACTACCGGCTGTACCTGTGCCTGCACCATCCCTCCGGCATTCCCCAGGCGGCCCTCGATCCTGCCATAATTCACATAATGCTGGTAAAGGGTCCACGGATCCGAACCCAATGCTGCCGCAACATCCGGATACGCCGCCGCATAAAACGCTGCATCAAAATCTGCAGGGATCGCAGCCATTGCCGCCCCTGTCGGTGCACAAGGCAGTCTGCCCTCTGTTTTTCCGGCAACAACATAATGCTGATACAGCATTCCCGGATCAGCACCCAATGCCGCTACCACATCCGGATTTTGCTGTGCATAATAATCCGCATCAAAAACCGTTCCATCCGGCATCGTCTCCGGAGCCGCCTGTACGCTCACGGGAAGCGCCGCAGCGATCATTGCTGCCATCATTGCTGATAGTAACCATTTCTTTACTGCCATGAGAATAACCCCCTTTCAAAATGTATCTTTTCTTTAAAATATTCCTATGAATTAAAATAGTGTAAGAACAATAATCTACAATTTAACTTGCAGTATCCTTACGGTTTCGATAAGATAAAAACTATGAAGAAACGATTTTTGACAATTTTTCTGCTCAGCACATTCCTGAGCGCCTGTGGCCAAACAACCAATACTACCGAGTCCGCCAACAGCAGCGTGCCGGTTCTTCCTGCGGAAAGCATCTGCACCCCAGCGCCATCTCCAACGCTCATCGTTGTTTCTGACGATACGACTCTTTTGCGTGAAGAAGTTATATCAACGCCGTCCGATGACGCGGATCCTATACTGCCCAATTCCGACAATCCGGAAACCTCCGGTGCGTTGACAGAAAAAGTTTCCGATCCCGCCCCGGATAGTCCCGTAGAAACGGAGGAACCGATTGCTCCGGACCCCGATGCCTGGATTACTGCCTATCTTTCCCGGATGGATATGCTCGATCAGCAAAACGGTGATCTCTGTGTTCTGGATCCTTCCAGTCCCACAGGACATCGCTGTGAGAATCTTTATGCCCTGATTTCAATTGACGGTTGTGAGATCCCGGCACTATATTGTTACCCTCTTCAAGAAGAGCCTTTTATACTCATCTGGCAAGCAGATACCATGCTTATGCTCGCTGAAGGTGAAGACTGCTCTGCATACCTTCCCTCCGATCTGCAACTGCTCCCAGCACAGAACCTGATCCCGGAACCATCTCACTCGCCTTGACCTTCCGTTTAAAAGCCGCCCACATCCCATAGCCTCGTTCCCATGGGAGTTGAATCCGAAGGCTCTTATGTTTCTTAATGCATTATCCTTGCACACAGCCGATGTTCTCAAGAATTCTTCAATCCGCTTCAATAATCTGCAACATCAAAAAAATCAACTGTATATTGAAGCGAACATCCGGATAAGTCGCGGCATAGAATTCCGGATCAAATATCGTCCCATCCGGCATAGTTTTGGGAGCAGCTTGCGACATAATTGGACTTAATGAAATTGCTGCTGTCAGAGCCAATCCTATACCTTTGCTTAGAATGCTCTTTGCTCTCATCAAAACCACCCCTTTCAAAACTGCGCTCCTTCATACTTATTACCTTCTATGTATCCCCGCTTATAATGCACGTTATACAAAGTATAACACACTATCACGCGTTGTCTATTCCCGCAAATTCTACGAACATATGGCGATTTTTTGTATACTTTTTTCTTCTGCATCAAATGATTGGCACATCTGCGCCGACCACAGTTCTTTTTGACCGAAAAAAACTGCCGCCCGAAAGCGACAGTTCCCAAAAAACCTTATATTATGCTCTGAACTCAGCCGCCCTTTGCCGGCAGATACGGGATCAAAGCGCCGGCCAGCTGCGGTACCGGCATCGTCTGCAGCCACAAGTGGCCCGGACCTGTGATCACGGTATTGAAGATGCCTTCGCCGCCGAAGATCGCATTCTTCAGTCCCGGTACGGTCTGCACATCCATCTGGCAGGTGGTGCTCATCGCAGCCAGATAGCCGGTATCAATGATCATCTGCTGCCCCGGCTGCAGATCATATTCTTTTACAAATCCGTCAAACTCCAGGAAAGCCATACCCTGACCGGAAAGCTTCTGCATAATGAAACCTTCGCCGCCTACCAGACCGGAGCCGATCTTTTTCTGGAAGAAAACGGAAAGCTCCACACCGGAGGACGAAGCCAAAAATGCCTTCTTCTGTGCAACGATCTCCTGGCCCGGTGCGATCTCAAACGCACGGATGGAACCCGGAAAACTGGAAGCGAACGCGATCATGCCTTCGCCGCCCTGTGCTGTGTAACGGTTCTGGAACATGCTCTCACCGGAGAACATTCTGCCCAGCATTTTGCCGACACCGCCGTTGGATGTGGTCTCCATCTTCATGTTCGGTGTCATCCAGCTCATTGCGCCGCTCTCGGTGATCATCGTCTCACCAGCATCCAATGTACAGATGACTACCGGTAACGGTTCGCCTTCGATTGAATATCTCATATTTAACCCCTCCTGATTGATTTTCTGCAGGTCTTTTCCTGCGACACAAAATTATTTTACCTTATCATATAGCAAATTGCAAGCAAAGTCTGTTTATTGATACCTTCTTTTTGTGCATTTTGTCGTGACACTTACAGATACTTCTTCAGGTTCAGCATCCGGTCACGCAGCTCTGCTGCCACCTCAAAGTTCAGATCGGCCGCTGCCTTGCGCATCTGTTTCTCCGTTTCGGCGATCACCTTCTTCAGCTCCTTTTCATCCATCGATTCCGGATCCTTCTCCAGCGCCGTCTCGGTGGATGCGATCGACTTGCTGATGGCGATCAGTTCACGCACTGCCTTCTTGATCGTGGTCGGTGTGATGCCATGTTCTTCATTATACTTCATCTGTATCCCGCGGCGGCGGTTGGTCTCATCGATACAGATCCGCATCGAATCCGTCATATTATCGGCATACATGATCACGTGGCCATCCGCATTTCGCGCTGCGCGCCCGACCGTCTGGATCAGGGAAGTAGCCGAGCGCAGGAAGCCTTCCTTGTCCGCATCCAGGATCGCCACCAGTGTGACTTCCGGGATATCCAGCCCTTCCCGCAGCAGGTTGATGCCCACCAGCACATCAAAGACATCCAGACGCAGGTCCCGGATGATCTCGGCACGTTCCAGCGTATCGATATCCGAATGCAGATACTTCACACGGATGCCGATATCGTGCAGATAATCCGTCAGATCCTCCGCCATACGCTTGGTCAGCGTGGTGATCATCACTTTGTTTTTCTTAGCGGTTTCTTTTTTGATCTCCGCCACCAGATCGTCGATCTGCCCTTCCACCGGCCGCACACTGATCTCGGGATCCAGCAGTCCGGTCGGCCGGATGATCTGCTCCGTCCGCAGCAGTTCGTGTTCCGCCTCGTATTCCGCCGGTGTCGCCGATACAAACAGCATCTGGTCGATGTAGGATTCAAACTCCGGAAAATTGAGCGGCCGGTTGTCCAATGCCGAGGGCAGGCGAAAGCCGTAATCCACCAGCGTCGTCTTTCGCGCACGGTCACCATTGTACATACCGCGGATCTGCGGGATCGTCATATGGGACTCATCGATGATGATCAAAAAGTCGTTCTTAAAGAAGTCCATCAGACAGTACGGATGCGCGCCTGCCGGCATGCCCGTCAGATGTCTGGAATAATTCTCAATGCCGGAGCAGATACCGGTCTCTCTGAGCATCTCCACATCAAAACTGGTGCGTTCAAAAATACGCTGTGCCTCGATCAGTTTATCTTCGCTCTTAAAGAATGCCACACGCTCCCTGGTTTCCTCCTCGATCGCTTTGCACGCCTCCTCCATCCGCTCCTTGGACACCACGTAATGCGACGCCGGATAGATGCTCACATGCTCCAGCGTACAGATGGGTCGGTGCGTCACATTGTCAAGTTGCGTGATACGGTCGATCTCGTCTCCGAAAAATTCCACGCGGATGATGGTATCGCCCTGCTCTGCCGGATTGATCTCCAGCACATCCCCGCGCACACGGAAGCAGCCGCGGTTTAGGTCCAGATCGTTGCGGTCATACTGGATGCCGATCAGTTCCCGGATCACATCGTCCCGGTCCTTCTGCTGTCCCGGACGCAACGATACAACTAACCCCGAATACTCGTCCGGGCTGCCCAGACCGTAGATACAGGATACGCTGGCAATGACCACCACATCCCTCCGCTCGGTCAGGGATGCCGTAGCCGACAGCCGCAGCTTATCGATCTCGTCATTCACATCGGAATCTTTTTCGATATAGGTATCCGTCGAAGGCACATACGCCTCCGGCTGGTAATAATCGTAATAGGATACAAAATATTCGACCGCATTCTCCGGGAAGAATTCTTTAAACTCACCATAGAGTTGGGCCGCCAATGTTTTGTTATGCGCGATGATCAGTGTCGGCTTGTTCAGCGCAGCAATCACGTTCGCCATCGTGAAGGTCTTACCGGAACCCGTAACACCCAGTAAAGTCTGGAATTGATTGCCTTTTTTGAACCCGTCAACGAGTTCTTTGATCGCCTGCGGCTGGTCACCGGTCGGCTGGTATTCGGAATGTAATTTGAAATCCATAGCTTATAAATCCTCAAAAAAAAGCATAATTTGATAGAAAAAAAGTTCGTCTATTCGCCAATTTTTCAGTTGCAAAATATTCGGTATTTTGCACAAAACGGCCTCGCGGACAATTTGGGTCGTTCAAACTCATTTCTCAGACACCGTAACACCACATATAACACCCCAACATCAACTATAACACCAACTATTCTCTACCATTCATTACATTCTACTCTCCTACGGAAATGTGTGTCAAGTCAGCTTGCATCCACACACAAATCTGATTTTTCATGCTCTTTTTGTTGCCATTTTTACAAAAACATGTTATTATTTAGCTAGGTTAGCCAATCAACTAAAGAACAATCGCAGGAGGTGGAAACTATATGACTCAAGTAAATATGTTTCAGGCAAAAACCGATCTTTCAAAACTAATAGCGTCCCTGGAAAAAAATGAAGAGGATCAGGTAGTAATTGCCAGGGACGGTACCCCCGTAGCAGTTTTAACCTTATATATCCCCCAACCACAAACACGCAAATTGGGTATAAGAAAAGGGAAATATGTAATTCCGGATAATATTGATGAGTGCAATGATGAAGTATTATCTCTTATGGAGGGCGTATGAACATATTAGCGGACACACATATTCTTCTATGGAGTATTTATGATGACGATAAACTCTCTGATAAAGCAAAAAACTATCTTATAGACGGTAGAAACAGATTCTATTATAGCCTAGTCTCTATCTGGGAAGTGGCAATAAAAAATAATATAGGAAAAATGCCCATTCCTGCCGAAGATTTACTGGAAGGATGCGATGAAATGGGTTTCGTTCCATTACCACTAAAAAAGGAACACATTATAAGATTGCAAAGCCTATCCGAATGGGAGCACAGAGATCCTTTCGACAGAATGCTCGTAGCACAAGCCGAGGCAGAAAAAATACACTTCCTTACAGAAGATAAAAAGATTCTGGATTACAAATCGCCCTGCGTTCTCTGATAACGCCCCTCTATTCATCCGAAAATCGAAAAGCCTCTGTTTTTTCGATTTTCGAATAGTAATATGCGGTTAAAAAGTCACCTTTCAACCTCGGCTTCTTTTTGTCTTCTCTTTTCCGCAAAATACCTGTCCAAATCTTCTTCGTTTTTCCACCCCTGCTGCTCTCCCGACTGAAATCCCTTGTTAAGTTCTATCATAAGTTTAAGCATTGCTTTGGTTTTCTCGAACTCTTCATCATCTTCTATGCTATGGACGCTGTATTCTCCATGCCCATTTTGGGTTAGATAAACCGGAGCATTCGGTCTTACTTTCTCTAAAACCTGACCATAGTTTCGAAGTTCAGAAATCGGTGCTATTGTCGGCATACGATATACATCCTCCTTGTCACCCCACTTATAGTCGCAAGTCTCACCTTCCTGAAGGACAACACTATCTTTGTCACAACTTGTAACGCATACAAATGCCTTTTATGCCGAAAGAAATTTACATGCCATTACAAAAATCTACAATCTCTTGTTTTCTTGGTTCTACATCTGTTTTATACTCGATCGATGTCAACCCCAAATGACCTTTACATTCTATTTCCAAATGGCCATAAAAATGTTCTATACTACCGATTATTCTCTCACATTCCGGCATATTCGGGCCGGTTCTCAATGCAATGACGTATCCTTTCTTCCCCGACCTGATAACTGCGTGCGGATCATGAGTATTACACCACGGAGTACATCTGTCGATGAATGCTTTAAACTGTCCCGGAATATCTGCCCAATAGGATGGAGAAACAGAGACGATAATATCTGCCTCATCATATTCATTCATTATATTCTCTATGACTGTCGCATCACTCATGACACATCTCGCTGTATTGTGACATGAACGGCACCCTTTGCAAAATGAAAAAGAATAGTCATCTATGCATATGCTTTTTACATTGTACTCAGCTGATAACTGTTCTGAGACCAGTTTTGCAATTTCTGCAGTTGCCCCGGTACGAACTGGACTGCAGTTAATAACCAATGCATTCATTTTCTATATCTCCATCATGCATTATTCTGAAATATTCCGGCAAATGAGCTGCAGAAACCGGACACATAATCCATCATATCCAGTATCCTGTCTTCCTCCGTATCATTTCGGGAGAGCCCGCGGCATTCTTCAAGAATAGCAAGCATTTCTTCCTTTCTCATTCCCTTGTCTTTCTGTTCAATGAGAAACGCTCGTATTTCACCATCAGCAAATTGATTTCTGTACATATTTATCAGTTTTTTGCTTATATCATTCATACCCCTCTATAACCCCCGATTGACTATTTCATTTTCCCTTGCAACATGTGTTTCCAGATCAGCCATTCTCGTTGGAACAGGTATATGGCTTTCCCGGCCAGTAAGCCTTATCGCGAGATTGCAGGCAGTATCAAGAGATACATTATTTCCTACAGATACAAAAACCGGCCGAACATTTTTATGAGTCCTCAATACCCTTCCGTAAGTCTCTCCATCTACAACAATATCCGTAAAGCTTCCCACCTCATTTTCAGGTTCCTTGTAATCGGTTTTCCCATCAACACAGAAATATGACTTTGCAATACCGACGGTCGGCCTTTTCAGGTAGAATGATGCATGTGTTGCAATCCCCATGTGCCTTGGATGCAGGTATCCGTTCCCATCAAAAAAATAGATGTCGGGAACATGTTCCAGCATTTCTACCGCCTTCAGAACGAGCGGAATCTCGCGAAATGCCAAAAAGCCCGGCATGTATGGTACCTCGATCTTTCCGACACTTTGCCGTTTCTCGACGATCGCATGAGTTGCGTAGTCTATAACAACGACGCAACACACTGCCCACTCGTCATCGTCCTCTTTCCAGTAGGCCAGATCCACGCCCGCGACGAGTTTCAGCGCATCGGGATCAAACCCATCTTGAAGGTCGATACCTTTTCTAAGTTCATTCTGTTTTTGCAGGAACGCTTCCTGCATTTCATTTATATCCATCTTCGTCCTTTTCTTTCTCCGGTATCACATTTCCCGTTTCATCAAAGTATATGACCTGCGCATCTGCCAGCAATGCGATGCAATTCCCATCCTTTGGCGTTAATTGATTCAGGATCCATACTTCCGCCCCTTCGGTAAATCTTGAACTTTCATCACATTTTCCCATTTATTCGTTGTTTTCCTTAACTATACCGTTGCGGTTCCATCTGAGAAAAGTCTTGTATCCAAGTTTTGAATACCAGCCTGTTTCATAAGTATAATGTATGTAACTATAATCATACCCTTCATCCCTAAGGATCTTTGTCACATTCCGTACCATAACAAGTCCAAGCCCCCGGTTCCGAAACTGCGGCAGAGTGCCTACGCACCCCGGTCCGCCAATCTTCCATTTCATTCCGGCAACAAAATGCTCACCAAAATCTTCGATCATACAGAAACACGCTATCTTTCCTTCTTCAAAGCCACAGTATACCCGTGACTTCCCATCAAAGAATGGTACCCAGTGCGGAATCACCGCATTCACCGCTTCGTGCAGTTTATTAAGATCATCTTTATAATATCCAAAGCTGATATTTTCCGGGAACTTCCTGTCATAGATCTTCCCATCAAAACTCTGCAACCTGAGCAGCATCTCCGAAGCCGGTTCTTCTTCTGTCATATTACGGATATAGTCACGTTCAAAGAATCCCGGATGCATTTCATCAAAAAGCTTTGCATATTGTTCATGTGTGACTAAATCGTCTCTGATCATATAATTGCCCTCATATTTTCCGATACTATGTGTTATTTATCATCCGTTTGATCAATACTTATTACGGCTACACTTTTATTCTTTATTTTGTAGATATTTCAACAATCCTATTATAACAGTTCCCTTGAAACCATACAACGATGTATTGCTGTTGCATCATAAGGCCTGCAGGTTCAGTCTTAAAAACAACTATCGATTTTTCTTACTCTATGGTAGAATAAATAACCAGAGCATTTTATACCAAGAAAGGCATTACAGAAATGAGAACCTTATTTATCGGCAACAGCCATACATATTTCAATGATATGCCAAAGATTTTCCGGGATATATGCGCAGAAAACGGGATTGATATGCAGGTGACCATGCTGACCAAAGGTGGTATGGGACTTGATTACCATGCCGACAACGAACAGACGAGATTCAACATTCTGTTCGGAAATTACGACTATATCATACTGCAGCATGTCGCTCATCCCATGGGCGAATTTTCCGTTATGGAAAAAGCAGCCGATCAGATCATGGAATGGATCGATCAGACAAATGCTAAGGCCTGCTTATTTATGACCTGGACAAAGGACGGCGATGAAGCCGGCCAGCCGGAAATGTCCGCCCGCTACCGGCAGCTTGCCGACAAATACGGATGCCTGCTGGCTCCTGTAGGCGAGAAATGGTGGGAACATATCCATCAATTTCCGAAAGTAGATCTTTTCTACAAGGATCGCCGGCATGCATCCCCAGAGGGATCCCGCCTGATAGCAAAGACCATCTTCGAGACACTTGATTTATTATCTCGAAAAAAGTGACACTTTTTATTTCCGTTTTATTGATCAGAGAAACTAACGATATAACCGGAGACAAGACTTATGAAAAAGGACCAAAAGAAAAAAACAAACCACCGAAAAGTATTGCTTACTCTTCTCATAATTGTTGCCGCAATACTTGGTGGATTATTTATTTTTCACAGGATCAGGCATGGCATGGATATGAAGTACTTGGCAAAAAACGGGTATTATAATCCGGTTTCCATTGGTGATCATTCTGTAAATGTTGTAAAGGTCGGCAACGAAAACGGAAAAGGAAACATTGTTGTTTTAAGCGGTATGGGCGCAGGGCTGTCGGTTGATCTGAGAACGATGGCAAAAAATCTTGAGAAAGACTATCAGTTTATCTACATCGGAAGACCCGGCTGGGATGCTAGCGATGATGTAAAAGATGACAGAAGCGTTGATGTAATTGTCGAAGAGTATCGCCAGGCTATGAAAGCATCGGGTATAGAATCTCCGATTATTCTGATGGCGCATTCTATGGGCGGAACTTACGGATCTTTCTGGGTAAGTCAGTATCCCGAAGAAGTCGAAGCATTCATCAACATAGACGGAACCTATGTGGAACCGTTAACGGAAGATGAGATGGCAGAAAGATCTTCCGACAATACACTGTATAAGCTTGCTGTTAATTTTGGGATCGGAGATATTCTGCTTCCGGCCCTGTTAAGTAATGATGCAAACCTTTCGAAAGAAGAATGGCGCACCTATTGTATTTTACAGTTGCTCTCCATATCTTCCGATGCAGTTGCAAAAGAGGGCGCGATGATAAACCAAAACAGAAATGCTGCCTGGAATGCGCTCAAAGAAACAGATGTGCCGAAACTGTATATTTCTTCAAGAGACGGTGATCTGTCGGATCCGGAATGCAAAGAAGCAAACGAAAAAGAATTGATCCCTTATCTTGAAAAGATGGGGAACTATGAAATAGCATATCTTCCGGGAAGTCATTTTATCTATAAAACAGAACCGGAACAATGCGAAAAGATCATCGAAGATTTCCTAAACGCCCCTTAAACTTCTCCTGCTTTATGCAGGATCATCCTGCCTTCCACCTTTGCATTCTGGTGCTGTCCTCTTTGCAGTGCCTCTTCGAGCACCTGCACGCAGGATGTAGCGATCTCACGCTGAGGGTGTTCTTTCTCCACTTCCTCATACTCCAGATCAAAGGAATCCTTCAGATTTCTGTAGTGGAAGTCCTGCAGACCCACGGTAAATAACTGATCATCCGCTACCGGCTTTCCTTCAAAATTCAGCTTGAGCATACTATGTGTGCTCTGATCATATTCAAACTCCAGTCCGTGGGAAACCTGGTAAAACTCCGTGTGTTCTCCGGCCAGCGCCTCATCCCGCAGCATGCGCAGCAAAGCATGCCTTAACTGCGCTCCCGTCCAGTAGAGCAGATGCGCCCGGTCATCAAACGGAAAGCACTCATCAAAGTCCCCCTTTGTAACCACCGGCCCCAGTTCTTTTACACGGAAGGAACCGGAAGCAACCAGAAAGATATCCACTCCAAGCGAATCCTTCAACAGATCCGCAAAAAGATTTCCGATCTCTGTCTCTTCGATATGTGACGGTGCCGTCAGCTTCCTGACAAACTTTGTAATGATCCGCCCGTATTTTTCATCCGTCGTATCCTTATATGTGCGGATCACTTCTTCTATGGAAGCGTCCCGCGGACAGGTACTCGCGTTGATCGGTACCGGAGTCCAGGTATAGCTTTCAATGCTGTTCGTATCCGTATCGATCATCATATCAAAACGTCCGATCTGATCGGTACCGGTCCCTGCCTGTACAATAGGGATGCCGTTTACTACCACCGGTTCATCCATAAAACTATGGGAATGTCCGCCGATGATCACATCCACGCCCCAGGCCAGATCCAGCATTTCCGCCAGCTTTTTATCTTCTTCCAGGCCGATATGCGTCAGCAGAACGGTCATATCCACATCCGTCGCGTTATAAGCATTGCAGATCTTTCCGACTTCTTTCGCCGCATCCTCCAGCGTCACAAAGGTGCCTACCAGCTCATCCTTTTTGCACTTCATCAGGGTGATCTCCGTGAGCACTCCGATAAAGAGAATCTTCATTCCATCGATCTCGATCACGTGATAAGGATCAAAGAGTCTGGTATGATTGGTCTTAATATACAGATTGGCATTGATGATCGGGAATTCCGCACACTTTTCAAGAAACAGAAGATGCGCCACACCGTAATCCACCTCATGGTTTCCCACGGTAACGATATCCGGCGCAAGCATATTCATGATCTGTATCGTGGATACCCCATGGAATTCCGAATCTATGATGGAACCGCAGAACATATCCCCCGCGATAGCATAGAGAACATTTTTCTCTTCCTGCCGTACTTTATTGATATAGCCGGATAGCAATCCTACGCCCCCGACAAGTTCATCATCGATCTGCTCCGCTAGAAAATCCCCATGCATATCATTTGAGTGTAGCAACGTCAGCTTTTTCAGTGTTTTCATTCCGTCATCTCCTTGATTCAACCACATTCTCCGGTTTCCACTTCACGCTGTCACGGAACAGAAATGCCTCGCAATGTACGCAGTTTCCCTTTTCGTCGGGCGTGAACGGTGCACAGCAGGAAGGACAATATTTTTCGCCGGATATTGTCGTGCCCTGTTTCCGGAAACGATCCGGATAACGCATACGTTTATAACTCCTGCGGATGCTCAAAGATACGCAGCACCGCTTCTACCGGCTCGCATGCCTTGCTGACGGTCCTTGCCTTCGCATCAAAGATCACATCATTCATTTCTTTTGCTTTTCGAATGTTCCCGCCTTTCACAAAAACACGCCACACCAGCACAATACCATAGATCAGTACCGTAAGAAGTTCTGCCAGCAGCAATATCGGCACCAGGATTGCGATCAACAGCACAAGCAAATCCAGCATATTCCCCCCTATCCCGCAAAATACAGTCGCTGTTCAGATTATATCACAAAACATAACCATTGACAAAAAACCGGGCTGTCTCCCGACAGCCCGTTTTTTTTCGCGAATCACTTTTTTTACCGCACCATACCGTTTACTACATCGAATGCAGATCCGTCATAATCGACAGCCCCGGTATAATCCTCCGCAACCTTACCCTTCACCACGTAGAACCATGCTCCATCGTACTGCGTCAGTCCCGTATACTGTGTCTGTGCCTGTCCGTTCGCAAGGTAATACCAGGCAGTTCCATCCGGATCCATATGCAGACCGTTCGCTTCTGTCACGATCCGTCCTGCTGCAACAAAGAAAAGACCGTCGTTATACGATACAAAATCAGAAAGAGACGTATCCAGTTTTCCGTTTTTCACATAGAACCATTCGTCATCATACATGACCAGCCCGGTATGATCACAGACCTGTCCATGTGATAAGAAGTACCAATCGTTTCCTTCCGGATCCGGTTGCAACCCGCTCACATCTGCAACTCTTCCGTTTGCGACCAGAAAAGATGCACCATCATAGCTTACAAAACCGTATTTCTGCGTATCTACCGTTCCGTCATTTCCATAATAATACCAGATCCCGTCCTCTGCTTTCTTCAGAGTATTCTTAACAATTTCACTGTTTTCCCCGTGATGTTCTTCCTTTTGTTCCCCTTCGGAAGAACCGCCGGATGTTCCACTGCCATTTGCTGTGACAGTCGATACACTGCTTCCATTCAGATACAAAGTATAACTGTCTCCCTCAGACAGTTCCGTCGAGGCGAAAAGAACATAATTTGCGCTCTTTACTCCTTCTCCGGTAAAAAGCGTGTTGCCGGATGAATCTTTGATCTCTATTGTAGTTCCGTTACTGATGGAAATGCTGCCTGTTTCAGAATTGCTCATCCCACGGGGATTTCCCATATCGCCCGGTCCTCCGGGTCCGCCCATACCGCCCAGTCCTCCGGGGCCTGCATTTCCACCGCCAAACGCAACATACACACCTTCGGCCGGATTCTCAGCCATTCCGCTGTTACCGACAGCCAAAACAGTTCCACCATCAACGGAAAACACCGCGGGACGTTCATAATCCAAGGGCGCATTATCACCGGCCGAAGATCCATAGACCTCGACTACACCACCGGTCAGGCTCAGACTTCCGTTAGAGTCAAGTCCATCTCCGTCGGCATTTACGTATAGATTTCCGCCCGTTACATTAATCGCAAAACTGTAGTCGCTCAGATCACTGTTTGCAGCATTCACTCCGTCATCCGAACTTCTTACCGTAATGTCTCCGGAATAAATATTTACAGTTGCGCCTTCCAATCCTTCATAGGACTCTGTGATGTTTATTACAGGTCCATCACTACTGTCTTTGGATCCGATTGTTAATACTGCTTCCGAATGAACACCATCATCACCTGCCTTGATCGTGCATTCTCCTCCACTGATCGTAAGATTTCCTGTAGACTGGATTGCATCCTCGGCGCTATCGATCACCAGAGTTCCTCCGGTCATGGTGATCGTACCGGCTGAAGCTGTGTCGTCCTCATCCGGCGAAGATTTTAAACCGTCTCCTTCTGCGGTCAGATTCAGATTTCCTCCTGCCACGGTAACCGAACCGTCACAGGCAAGCGCATTGTTCGCCGCTTTGGCATACAATGTAAAGCTGTCCTCCGAAAATGCCCCTACAATGATACTGGCTTCTGCTCCGCCCTTGATACCGTTCTTACAGTCACTCCCGTCTGCATTCAATGTTCCGTCTCCGGTGATCACCAGCGTCGAACCACTCTTTACCTTGATTGCTGCGCCTTCAAATGCATCCGCAATCTCCGTATCTTCCGAGTTTTCATCCGCCGGATCTTCACGATCGGTCAATGTATTGCTGCCATCGATCACAAGCTTCACCTCTGCAGATTTGGCGATTACCAGTGGTGCTGTTTCGGAAGCTGTAAGATTCAGATCCGACAGGATCAGGATTACACCTTCTGTCTCCTTCTTCACCTTAATACTGCCCTCGGAGCACTCACCTGTTACCAGGTATGTTCCCGCAGCACTGATCGTCAGCTCCGTACCTTCAATCTTATAACTTTCTCCGTTGCCGTCCGCTTTGATCCCGTCTTCTGAAAAGGCAAAACTGCCATCATAATTTCCTTCATAAGCCTGTGCCGTGATCACCGGCGTAAACGTTGCCATCAGTGCAGTCGCGCAAGTCATCCCAACGAGTCGTCTTCTGAAACCATAACGATTTGGATTTCTCATGTATTTTCCTCCTATGTTTTCTGCTTCGTTTTCTGCTACAGGGAACCTGCTTATTCCCTTTTTCAAAAATACAATAGCATCCAAATCTTAAACGAACATTAAAATTCTCCCCCTTTATAGCCAACAGAGATCTCGCCGCCTTCACTTTTTGTCCCTTCGATCACAACCCAAACTTGACGGGGACCTGTTAAGGTCACCAGGATGCGCCCCGTTGCTCCCGAAGATTTAATCCTATCCCGCAATTCACGAAAATCCTCTACACCGAGGATCTCTGCAGCGCCGGCCAGAATACAGTTCTCATCTCCCCTGTATTGCGTGATATCAAACTCGGTTGTCAATGCATTGTAATCATCGAGATATCCTTGTTTATTTACGATCTCCGGATCCAGCATCGCCGTCAGAATCGCCGTATGAATGTTGTCAGCCAATTGCATATCTGCGCTGACTCTGGGGTATTCAAGATTTCGATCCATATCGATCATCCACTCTCTGACGATGCATATTCCGAATATCAAAGCGATAATGATCACAGTTACTGCCAGCCCCACAGGCATGGTATGCTTTCTTTCCCGGATATCGGACGGTTTTATTACTCCGGCATTACTTGCTGCAATTTCCGTCATAATCTTCGGATAATTCTTGCAGAACTCACAATTTCCCGTATACTCCGACAGTGGCTTTCCGCAACGTTCACAATACATCTCTTTTCCTCCCGTAAGTTCTTTGATGAGATCAGTATAGCGCTTCTTCGCAGCGACATAAGCATTATCGTGTGAAAAGCAATTCACACCGTGTGAATGATCCGCCAAAATAAGGTCACCTTTTGTCACAGAAAACCGCAGAGCAGTTTTCCTGTAAATCAAAAAAACTGCCATACCGGTCACCCGGTACGGCAGATTCTTTGGTACTCACCAGTTCTGTATTAAATTAAAACGGGGTAAGCTCATATTTATCTGCAGTGATGATCCCGCCGCTGTTGCTGACGGTCATAAAAGAATTGCTCTTGGAAGAATACTTCAGGGCTTCCGTTTCCGTTGTCCCGCCGAAGGTAGATTCTTTGATCAGTGTTCCGTCGCTGCAAAGGTACATATAATCGCCGTCACCGCAGCTCATAACATGGGTTGCGCCGAAATCACTGTTCCACACGCACAGGTCCAGAAACTGGGTCTTCGGAGCATCATTGATCAGTCCGATCAGCAGTTCCTCCGCGCCGTCGCCATCCAGGTCTTTTAACAGATATCCGAACTTATTGCTGCTGTCCCGGTATTCCTCCGGACCGCTGATCACCGTCACGCCCGAAGTACTCTGTCCGTCAGGACCGGTAACGTATGCCGATGCCGACATCGGTTCCATCACATTGTATTTCTCCGGATCCGCCTTATCCCAGCCGCTTTTGATCCCGGTCTCAAAGTACGCGATGGAATCCTTATACCATTCTTTCGGTACTTTGTTTTGATTTCCACAGCCGGCGCATGCCGCAACGGTCAATAGTGTTGATAATACGATTGCTGATTTTTTCATTTTGCTGTCCTCTTTTATGCAGTATAGATTACAGTAAACGGCAAAACTCTTTTTGTTTTGTTGTTTAACAGCATTTTGTGTTGAGAACATTATATACCCGCCCGAAGGACCTCTTCCACCAATCGCGCTTTACTCTTCTGCACCTGCCGGTTGCCATATAGATAAGCGTTT
>JAFWRC010000155.1 GCA_017508825.1 Lachnospiraceae bacterium | reverse complement strand
TTATAGAGCATCTTAACGAACGGATTGGTTGCGGAGCCTTATGGTATCCTGACATCTCCACGAAAAAGCAGACAGGAAACTGAAATCAGCCCGGCGCTCATCCCACGCCCCCCGAGCCCGCCTGGCCGAGCGAAGCGAGGACAGGGGGGCTCGACAAACCGGAATTTGCAGATTACGCCTTGCGAAAAGAATACCGCCATGATAAGATTGCACTTATGAAAACATATGACTTTAAAACCTATTTATTCCTGGGCTTCGGCCTGATCGGCGGCTCGATTGCCAAGGGAATCCGTGCAACACAGCCGGATGCCCGCATCATTGCTTATACGAGACATAAAGAAAAACTGCAGCCGGCCGTTGCGGACGGTACTCTGAATACGATTGCGGATACGCTCACCTCGGAACTGTCAAGCGCAGACGTGATCCTTCTTTGTGCGCCTACCGGTACCAATCTGGAAAACCTGCGTACCATCGCGCCTTTGGTCCGGAAAGATACCCTGATCACTGATGTCGGCTCGGTAAAACATGATATCCAGGAATGTGCGGAAGCTCTTGGCTTATCTGCGCAGTTTCTCGGCGGTCATCCCATGACGGGCCGCGAGACCACCGGCTATGAAAGCGCCGATGCCATGATTCTGGAAAATGCCTACTATATCCTGACACCGTCCAAAGAGACCCGGCCGGAGTATACCGAACAGTTTACGGCTCTTGTCCGTGACCTGCGCGCCCTGCCTCTGGTGTCCGATCCGGTTTACCATGATTATGCGACCGCCGCCATCAGCCATGTGCCGCATCTGATCGCTGCTGCTTTGGTCGATCTGGTCAAAACCGAAGATAACGACGCACAGTTTATGAAGACCATTGCCGCCGGCGGTTTTAAAGACATCACCCGTATTGCATCGTCCGATCCTTCTATGTGGGAAAACATCTGCCGCAGCAATACCGAAAATATCAGCCTGCTGCTCCAGCGTTATATTGATAAACTGACCGACATCCAGAGGACGTTGAAGAACAGCGCTTTTTCCGATATCAACGAACTTTTCAAAGACTCCGGTGCTTACCGCAATTCCATGAGCGACCGTCGTACCGGTGCGATCGAAAAAGAATACCGTTTGTTTGTGGATATCCCCGATGAAGCCGGCGAGATCGCTATGGTTGCCACGCTGCTTGCAACCAAAGCCATTAACATCAAGAACATCGGCATCGTTCATAACCGGGAACAGGCTGAAGGCGCCCTTTGCATTCTCTTCGATACAGAAGAAGATATGAAAGCTGCGATCCCCGTACTGAAAAAACACGACTACCGGGTGATCCTGTAAATTTCCCCGACTGCAGTCATAGACAAAAGTCACAGATAAGGCAACAAAAAAACAGGGCACACCCTGTTTTTTTGTTGCCTTATCCGATTTCCGGTGACAGCGTCACCGCCGCTCCCGCCGCATTCGGTCCCGTATGACACGAAATACTTAACGACAGAGGATCATAATGTATGTCATATCCGGGAAATTCACGGGAGACCCATTGCTGCCACGCATTGGCATCTGCAGCCTCCAAAAAGGAACCGGCGCAGTAAATGCGCAGATCTTCCGGCTTATACCCCGAATAGGACGTGGCGATCTCTTTTTTCAGAGCATCGATCACACCCTGTCGCGATTTTTCAATTCCCCGTACTTTTTGATAGGTATCAAACTTTTCGCCGCGTGTAACCAAAACCGGTTTGATCCCGAGCAGGTTACCGAGAGCTGCAGCTGCAGGAGTGACACGTCCGGTACGTTTAAAATACTCCAGCGTCTCCACCGTCAGAAAGACACAGGATTTATAGGCATCCTCTTCGAGTTTCTTCTTGATCTCTTCGGCGCTTTTCCCTTCCCCGGCCAGTCTGCAGGCCTGCACGACCGACTGACGCATGGTAACAGAATTCCGGTGATTATCCGCAACAAAAACCCTGCCTTCATACTCTTCCGCAAGCATTGCCGCAGTCTGGTAAGATCCGGACAATCCGCTGGACATCGGGATATAGATCAGCTGATCTGCTGTATCCAAAACCAGCTCCCATACATCCATGATCGATGCCGGAGAAGGCTGTGAAGAAGTCACATTCCGATTTCCCATCAATGCTTCAAAAAACTCTTTTTGCGTGATATCCTCATTTTCAAAGTAGGTATGATCGTCAATAATGACCGGCATCGGGATCACGTGGATTCCCATCTCTCTTGCTTCATCGCCGAAAATACCGCTATTGGAATCTGTTACTACAGCTGTTTTCATAGAAAATCTATTTTCCTTTCATCACGGGAAATGATTTGTGCTATTCAGGAACCGTTCATAAACAAAATGGCAATCCTGCCGAAGGTCTTGGAATACTCCCTCGATATCATATCATATTTACATAACTCCCGCAAGAGTATCAGATCAGCAGCATCGCATCTCCGAAGCTGAAGAAGCGGTATCTCTCTTTCACCGCCTCTGCATAGGCTGCCAGCACCTGTTCACGTCCCGCAAATGCCGATACCAGCATAAGAAGCGTAGACTCCGGCAGATGGAAGTTCGTCACCAGACCGTCGACGGCTTTAAACTGATACCCGGGGTAGATAAAGATATCCGTTTCTTTCTCGCCGGTATGGACGATCCCGTTTGCATCCGCAAAACTTTCCAGCGTGCGTACCGACGTGGTGCCCACGCAGATGATACGTCCACCCTGCGCCCTGGTCTCATTGATCGTGCGCGCCGTTTCTTCATCGATCCGGCAGCTTTCCGTATGCATATGGTGATCCAGGATGTTTTCTTCCTTGACCGGCCGGAAGGTTCCCAGGCCGACATGCAATGTCACAAATGCGCTCCGGATCCCCTGCTCTTTCAGGGAAGTCATCAGCTCTTTGGTAAAATGCAGTCCTGCCGTAGGCGCGGCTGCAGATCCCTCGTGCTTTGCGTATACCGTCTGATAACGCTCTCTGTTTTCTCTGGGCAGTTTATGCGTGATATAGGGCGGCAGCGGCATCTCACCGAGCGCATCCAGCACTTCCTCCCAGATGCCCTGATAATGAAACTGCACCAGACGATTGCCGTCCGGCAACACTTCCTTGATCACCGCGCGCAGCGGCGCTTTATCTGCCTCTTCCGCGCTGACGCCAAAGACCACCTCAGCACCGGTACGCAGTTTTTTCCCGGGCTTTACCAGGCTCTCCCATACGTCATCCGCATTCCGTTTCAGCAGCAGGATCTCTACCGCTGCTCCCGTATCTTTTTTCAATCCCAGCAGCCTGGCCGGGATCACGCGGGTATCATTAAAGACCAGGCAGTCGCCTGCATTCAGGTAACTGCCCAGCTCATAAAAATGCTTATGTGTGACACTGCCGCTCTGACGGTCCAGGACCATCAGACGTGACGCACTGCGATCCTCCAGGGGATCCTGCGCGATCAGCTCCTGCGGCAGGTCATAGTAATAATCCGATTTTGTCATCATGATCGTGATTCAATTCCTATTCTTTTCATATCCCACCGGTTCGGATCAGGAACGCAGCTCAATGCCCATGCTCTCCAGACCGTTTATGATCTTCTTCATAGCAGCGTTCACTTCATCATCCGCCAGGGTCTTTTCCATATCACGGAATACCAGTGCATAAGCCAGGGACTTAAAGCCCGCTTTGATCTGTCCGCCTTCATATATATCGAACAACTTCAGGCTCTCCAGCTTCTTGCCGCCGCGCTGACGGATCATCTTTTCGATATCACCGGCCAGTACGCTCTTCGGTACTACCATGGAAATGTCACGGGTCACGGCCGGGAACTTCGCGATGCCGCTGAACTTACGGTCAAAGGTGGTAAACGGCACGATCGCAGGGATATCCAGGACGGCCACGTAAGCCTTCGCCTTCATATCATAGTTTGCGCAAACGGCCGGATGTACCTCACCCAGATAACCGATCTCGGTGCCTTCGTAAGAGATCGCTGCCTGGCGTCCCGGATGCAGGAAGTTTCTGACTGCCTTCGGATCATATTCCGGCTGTGCCTTCATGCCAACGCTCTCCAGGAACGCTTCCACCACGCCCTTCAGAGTAAAGAAATCACCTTCGCCATAGAAGCCCAGAGTCAGCATCTTGCGTTCATCCGGCAGTTCGGTCAGCGGCAGGCTCTTCGGCAGATATACATTTGCCAGTTCATACAGACGTACGTCTTTATTACGGCGATTATAGTTGGTTGCCAGACTGGTCAGCATACCGTTGAGCGGCAGCGTACGCATCACGGAGAAATCCTCACCCAGCGGATTGGAGATCGTGATCGCATTTCTCGCCGGATCATCCTTCGCCAGCATCAGTTTGTCAAATACCTTCGGGCTCTCGAAGGAATAGGTCATGCCCTGGGAGAAACCGCAGTATTCTGCGATGTCCTGTGCTTTCTTTTCGATGCGCATCTGGTAAGCCAGACCACCCTGCATGCTCTCGCCGCCGGGCAGGGTTACCGGGATCTTGTCATAGCCGTAGAAACGGGCCACTTCTTCCGCGATATCCGCCTGTCCCAGCAGATCCTGACGGAAGGACGGAATATGCAGCATATTCGTCTCTTTGTTGTAAGTGATCTCCAGCGGCTTGAAGTATCCGAGCATTTCCTCAGCGCTGATATCGGTACCCAGCAGATCGTTATACTTCTCCGGCTTAAACGGCAGTTCCACCTCAGCCTTGATCGGTTCGCATACATCCACAACACCGCCGACGGCTTCGCCGCAGCCCAGTTCTTCGATCAACTGGCATGCACGGTTGATGGCATCCAGCGCATTCTTCGGATCCAGGCCTTTCTCGAACTTGCCGGAAGCATCGGTACGCAGACCGATACGCTTTGCGCTCTTACGGATATTCGGGCCGTTAAAGGTAGCAGCTTCAAACAATACCGTCTTAACATCATCCGTGATCTTGGAGTTCTCGCCCCCCATGATACCGGCGATACCGATCTCTTTTTCCGCATCGCAGATCATCAGTACTTCGCTGTCCAGAGTACGCTCTACACCGTCCAGCGTCATAAACTTATCGCCATTCTGCGCACGGCGCACGATGATCTTTTTACCTGCAATGGTATCCAGATCAAATGCGTGCATCGGCTGGCCGTATTCTTCCATTACATAATTGGTGATATCCACCAGATTGTTAATCGGACGGATACCGCTTGCAGCAAGACGTCTCTGCATCCACTCCGGAGAAGGACCGATCTTGATGTTCTTGCATACTCTTGCACAGTAACGGGTGCACAGATCTGTATCCTTTACTTCTACGGAGATATAATCGGAAGCCTTTTCGCCGTTGTCTGTCACTTTTACCACCGGCGGTACAAACGGCTTGCGGAAGGTTGCTGCCGCCTCTCTTGCGATACCCAGGATCGAGTAGCAGTCCACACGGTTCGAGGTGATCTCATACTCAAATACGGTATCCCGCAGTCCCAGTGCTGCCACAGCGTCATCGCCCGGTTTTACGCTGCCTTCCTTAAAGATATAGATACCGCCTTCCGGCGCTTCCGGATAGAAATTGCGGTCACTTCCCAGTTCCTCGATGGAGCACATCATACCGAAGGAATCGATACCACGCAGTTTTCCTGCCTTGATCGCGATACCATTCTCCGGCAGCGGTCCGCCGTCATGTCCGCCGGCTACCTTACCGCCGTCCAGAACGACCGGTACCAGTGCGCCTACGGTTACGTTCGGAGCGCCGGTCACGATCTGGATGGTCTCACTCCCTACATTTACCTGGCACACGATCAGCTTGTCCGCATCCGGATGCTTTTCGATCGACTCTACCTTGCCGACTACGATCTTTTCCAGGTTCTTGTCCAGTCGTGTGAAACCTTCTACTTTGGTTCCGGAAAGTGTCATGCGGTCAAAATACTCCTGATCGGTGCACTCCAGTTCCGGTACATATGCTTTGATCCAAGATAATGCTGAATTCATTTTCTATCTATCCTCCCTCATTAGAACTGACTCAAGAATCTGTCATCATTCTCATACAGCAGCCGCATATCGTCGATCTCGTACTTCAACAGCGCGATACGCTCCAGACCTACGCCAAATGCAAATCCCACGTACTCTTCCGGATCGATGCCGCGCATCTCCAGCACGTGCGGATGCACCATACCACAGCCCAAGATCTCGATCCAGCCGGAGCCCTTGCAGAAACGGCAGCCCTTACCGCCGCACTTAAAGCAGCTCACATCCATCTCGGCGGACGGCTCGGTGAACGGGAAGTGATGCGGACGGAATTTTGTCTTGGTCTCTTCGCCGAACAGTTCCTTTGCAAAGCGGTCCAGCGTACCCTTCAGATCCGAGAAGGTCACGTGCTTGTCGATCACCAGACCTTCGATCTGATGGAAGCACGGAGAATGGGTAGCATCCACTTCATCCGAACGGAATACACGTCCCGGCGCGATCATACGGATCGGCAGACGGCCTTTTTCCATCTCGTGGATCTGTACGGAAGATGTCTGTGTGCGCAGCAGAAAATCGCCGCTGATATAGAACGTATCCTGCTCATCCTTTGCCGGATGGTCTGCAGGAATGTTCAATGCTTCAAAGTTGTAGTAATCCTTCTCAACTTCCGGACCGCTGACCACTTCATAGCCCAGGCCGACAAAAATACGCTCCACCTCTTCCAGAGCAATGGTATTCGGATGACGGTGTCCCATACGCGGCTTCTGTGCCGGCAGGGTTACATCGATCACTTCTTTTTTCAGTTTTTCATTCAGTGCCGCATTGTCCAGCTTCTTCTTGGTATCTTCCAGCACTTCTTCGATCGCGGAACGGGTATCGTTTACCATCTGTCCGAATTTCGGCTTCTCCTCAGCCGCAAGATCCTTCATGGATTTTAAGAGTGCGGTCAGCTCGCCTTTCTTCCCGAGATACGCTACCTTGATCTCGTTTAAGCGTTCCGGATCCGTGCTTTCCTGGATCCTCTTTAACGCCTCCTGTCTGATCTGTTCCAATTTTTCTTTCATAGTCTTTCTGTCCTTTCTGAAAAAACTTTATTGATATCATGATCCATCAGTAAACAATATTGCTCCCGATCACATCCTGCATCAGGTTCAGCCTGGTCTCATTCCATCCGGTTATATCATACCATACCCGAAACGATGACAGAGAAAGATCCGCATCGATCCCGTTCAGGTAATCCGCAGCCATCGCCAGCAGCTGCTTCGCATCCGAGCCGGACAGATCCGCCTCGACATGTGAGACATGATCCCCATCCATCAGGATATACCGTACACAGTCCGCTTCCACAGCCCCCAGCATACTCTCGAATTCTCCGAGATCTGCCCCGTCAAACAGCGCCAGATAATCCCTGCCGTTCTTATGATCTCTGGTCACGGTACACAGACCGTTATAATTCACGTTACCTGCATCGGTGGTTCCTTCGTGCGCCAGCTGCTCATATTGCTCAAATGCCCCTTCCACCGAAGGAGAAAGCTCGCCGTAGCGCTCGCTGTAAGCAAAGGCATCCTGCGCCGAAGCTCTCTGATAACTCGTGATCAGATCATTTTCCTGTATATAACAGCCTTCACGGTAGATATCCATTTTCTGTCCCATCAGATCTGCTTTGGCGTGTACCACATAATGCAGCTGCGCATTCCCCGGATCCGTCCCGTCATAATGAATATAATACGTCAGACCGATCGGCACATCCACACGGAAGCCGCCGAATACCGTTGCCGTAATAGTCCCATCACCGTAGCCGCCGAGATTGAATGCCGTGACCCTGCCTTTTTCTTCTTCCTCAAGGCTGTCCAGGATTGCCTGTATGTCTGCATTGTCCGGATCCAGCATAAGCACCATACTATAATACTGCTTTGCCGATACTTTGTCATCCTCCAGAAGAGCCTGTTCGCCAAGTTCTGTAAATCCATCGATCCGAAACTGCAGGAACATCTCATCATCCACTTTTTCCGGATCCGGTTTTGCAAGAAACTCCAGTGAACTCTTCAGATTGCCTTCATCCCGGATCTGCTGTGCGCGGCTAAGGTAAGCCTTTGAAAGCATTTCCTTCAAGCCATCTGCCGTCACATAGCGTTCCTGCGCCTTCTCCAGTAGCTCTATGGCTGTCTTAGGATCCTCTAGCGCGATCAGCTGTTCCGCGCGCCGGTTAAATGCCGTCGTCAACGCCGGCACCACTTCCTGGGCCTGTTGGTTCGTATCAAAAGCTTTCTTCAGGAGAATGATGGTATCGTTATACCGCTCGTCTTTATTATAGATCTCCGCGATGGCCAGATACGCATCAAACTGCCGGCGATCCCGCTCGATCACCTTACGGTACAGTTCTTCCGCTTTTTCGTAATTTCCTTTTTCCACCTGCTTCTCTGCCAGCCACATACGAAGCGACACATAGGTTTCGTCATTGATAAAGACGAAATGTACCATAAGCAGTACCAGCAGAGTCAGTAGGACTGTTGCAATGATCGTAATCTTGTATTTCTTAGTCATTGCACCTCCAAATCCCGGCGTTTAAGGCATTTCCTTTACCATCACATCCAGCTTCTGATAAGGGATCTCTATGCCGTTCTCATCAAACACCTTCTTTATATCTTCGGTATAGCGCCATTTCACTTCGAAATAGTCTTCGTTCTTTACATATCCGCGCACACCGATCGTCACCTGCGATGCATCCAGCGAATCGACATATACCGTCACGCCTTTGTCTTTTAAGATCTTGTCTTCTTTCTCCATCAGCTCTTTTGCGAGCTTCTTGGCTTTTGCCACATCGGAATCATAGGAGATCCCGAATTCCAGGATCAGACGCCGGTTCGGCGATTTATTCACATTGGTAAGCGAAGTATTTGCAAGTGTGCCGTTCGGAAGGATGACCACTTTTTCATCCAGCGTATGCAGCTTGGTATAAAAAAGCCCGATCTCCGTTACAAACCCTTCGTTGTTTTTGCTGTCTTCCTTGATGTAATCGCCCACCTTAAAAGGCTTCAGCAGAAGGAGCAGCACACCGCCGGTAATATTGGACAGGCTTCCCTGCAGCGCCAAGGCGACTGCCACACCGGCCGAGCCCAGTACTGCGATCAGTGATGTGGTCTCGATCCCGAAAGCGCCTGCGATCCATATGATCAGCAAACCATACAGCGCTACTTTCATCAGCGAATCCGTAAACTGCTTTAAGCCCAGATCCGCATTGGCCCGGTCCATGGACTTTTTGACCACTTTCCGCAGCAGATTGATCAGTTTGCTTCCCAGCCAGAACAGCAGCAGTGCGCATGCAGCTTTGATCCCGAACTGCAGCAGTTTGGGCGGCAGGTCTTTCATAAACTGCTGAAAAGCGCTGAGATTCTCCGTCACTTCTTCCACACTGGTCCCGGCAGCTTCCAGTATTGTTTCCGCGGGTGCTGCCAGATTCTCCGATACCGCATCCAGCAGGTTCGTTGATACGCTTTCTCCGTCTGTTCCGTTTTCCGATGCGAAGGCGATCAGTCTGCCTCCGCCAATTCTTTCCAATAACATCTTCAAACTCTTACTTCTTAATTATTTATTTCTTTATTATTTACTTTAATTATTTATTTCTTTGTCGTTTTCTTTTTCTTCAGTTCCGATCCGCCGGCGATCGCCGCTTCCGCAGCTGCGATCTTTTCGCTCAGTTCCTGTTTCAGGGTCTGCCGGATCTTCGCCCGCTGCTCGATCAGCTGTTTCCGCTGTACTTCTTCGGCTTCTTTCCGTGCCTTACGCTCTTCGATACGGCGATGGATCTCCGCTGTCTCCTCCGCGCTGTACGGAATATATTCAAAGATCCGGAAAGATAAGGGTGCCAGATCCACGCGGATATGCCAGGGATGTCCGTCCGTTTTGCCTTCATGCGCAGCTATGGTCGGTCCGTCCACCTCGCCCGCAGTCGAAGCGAACACCTCATGATACTTTCCTTCTTTCGCTGCGCCGACATGGAACTTTTCATATGCGGCATTGGCAAAATTAAATACGCAGACGTAAGACTTTTTCTTTCCGTCACTGCGGACAAAGGAGATGATGTTTTCCTGCATCGCATGATCGTTGATCCAGGTGAAACCGTCTTCTTTATCATCGGCCGCAAAAAATGCCGGTGTCTTCGCATAGAACTGATTCAATTCCCGGATAAACCGGCGGAAGCCTTCCTGTACTTCTCCCTGTCCGTCCTGCGGCAGGATCTGTCCCATATCTTCAAACGAAGCATCACTGCCGTATTCCTGTCCCATAAAGACCGATTTTCGTCCCACATGGGCCATAATGTAACCGTAGAACAGCATCAGGTTCTTCCACTTCATTTCCTCGCCGCCGTTCATCCGGCAGATGAGACCGCCCTGTCGGAAGTTGATGCGGCTGACATCCACCGGCAGGATATAGCGCTCACAGTACTGATAGATACTGCTCTGTGTCAGCTCATAATGATATGCGTGCCGCGAGATCGGATCTCTGGACAGATAATCCAGCATCTCTCTCACAAAATCCACATCCGTCGTCAGATCAAAGCCGAGCCCTTCATCCTCTGTACCGGTCACATGGGCGAAATTACTGGTTTCTGCCGCGATCGATATCATTCCCGGATAATTCTTATGCAGCATGGCATTCATTTCACGGAAGAAAGCGATGCTTTCCAGGTTTTCCACGCCGCCGTACATATTGGGTACCCATTCCCCGGGTTTGCGATAGTAATCCAGATACAGCATGGACGCGGCGTCCAGCGTAACGATACCATCCAGCCGGTATTCTGCAGCCCAATGATTCAGTGCGGACAAGAGATACGATTTTACCATCGCGGAGCCCAGATCAAACTGCAGCATACCGGTCCGCGGATCGATCCCCCGTCTGGGATCTGCATATTCATACAGTGCCGTTCCGTCAAAATATCCCAGACCGTAATCCGCATTGGAAAAATCACCGGGCGCCCAGGCCAGGATCACACCGAGATCCGCTTTGTGCATGGTATCCACAAAACGCTTATAGTCCTCTGCAGAACCAAAACGATATGCAGGCGCAAAGAAATGGGATGCGTGATATCCGGCATCCGAAGCATTCGGATACTCCATCACCGGCATCAGCTGTACATGCGTATAGCCCATCTCTTTGAGATAAGCCCCAAATCTGTCAACTGCCTTATGATCTGCAAGAAAGCCTTCCGGCATCTTTTCCAGGGAGATCTCATAAATATTGACCTGTCCGGTATAAGGATCTTTCTTCTTTTCCGCTCTTTTTTCTTCTTTCCATTTATAGGAAGCTCCGTTCGAAACAATCGATACGATCCGGTCCTCCTCCTTCACGATCTCTTTGGCAAAAGGATCCGCCTTCACCATGGTTGAGCCGCCATGGATCAGCACCTCATAGGCATAGCTCGCCCCGTCTTCCAGCCCCGGAACAAACAATTCAAAGATGCCGGTATCCTCCAGACGGTTCATCGGATTTTCCAGGCCGTTCCAGTTATTAAAACCTCCGACCACGCTGACACGTACTGCATTCGGCGCCCACACACGGAATACTACGCCGCGCACACCGCCTACGGTCTTTTTATGTGCCCCCATATAGTCATCCATATGGGTATCCCCGCCGGATAAGAATCGCTGCTCTTCTTCCGCAGTTAAAACTCTGCCGTATACATAGGGATCACGGAACTCGCGGACGATGCGGTCCAGCTGTTTTCCGCTCTTTTTCTTCTTGTCCGAAGGCAGATCACGCACATCTTCCACCAGATACTCGGCATGATAACGGTATCCTTTGAGATCTGTGCCGGGAATAACGCAGACAAAAAAGCCTGCCTCATCCGCGCGCTCCATCGGGATTTCATCCTTGACGGTCTTCCCTCTGGCGCCTTCCGCTCCTTCAAGATACAGATCTACACTTTCCGCTCCGGGCAGATATACCTGCACAAGCGTCTGACGTCCTGCGGCATGCGCCCCCAGAAAATCTGCCGGACGGTCACATTCGCCGTAGACCACTTCTTCGATCTTTGCCCAATCCATCAATGCATACAGTTTCTTGTTCATTCGAAAACCCCCGTTTTCAGAATTATAGTATTAAATCTCTATCCTTGTCTGTCATCAAGCCATATTCTATCACAAATCTCAGATTTCGTGAATAAAGATACCGCTGCGCAGCTTCGGCTCAAACCATGTGGACTTCGGCGGCATCAGGCGCCCTGCATCCGCCACGGCAAACAGTTCGGAGATCTGTGTCGGATACATAGCGAATGCTACCCCATCCTGCGGTAATGCATCCACCCGCTTCTTCAGTTCGCCCAGTCCTCGGATACCGCCGACAAATTCGATGCGGTTATCCGTCTTCGGATCCGCGATGCCCAGGATCTTATCCAGTACATAGTCCTGCAGGATTGCTACATCCAGACCGTCTACGGGATCCGTGCTCTTTACGGAATCTTTCATGGTCAGCAGTCTCCAGCTTCCGCCCAGATACATTCCGACCTGTCCCTTTTCCTGCGGTTTCACTTCTTCCGCAACCGGCTCACCGATGGTAAACACTTCGGCAAGCTTCTCCATAAACTGCTCCTTCGTATTACCGTTCAGGTCATGTACCACACGGTTGTAGTCCATGATCATCAGCTCTTCATCCGGGAAGATCACCGAAAGGAAATAGTTGTATTCTTCATTACCGGTATGGTTTGCGTTTGCTGCCCGTCTCTTCTGGCCAACACGTACCGCGGATGCACAACGGTGATGTCCGTCAGCAATATACAGGGCATTCATTTCCGTAAAAGCTTTACGGATGATATCGATATCTTCACTTCCGCTGATCACAAATACGCGGTGACGGATGCCATCCTCGGAAGTAAAATCATACAGTGCCTCTCCGGCCTTGGTACGTGCCATCACGTCGCGCAGCGCCGGAACCTGACGGTATGCCAGAAAGATCGGACCGGTCTGTGCGCTGCAGGTATCCACGTGGCGGATACGGTCAGCTTCCTTGTCGGCACGGGTATTCTCATGCTTTTTGATCACCTGGTTCTCATAATCCTCGATGGAAGCACAGCCTACGATACCGGTCTGTACACGTCCGTCCATCGTCAGTTCATAGAGATAATAGCAGTCCTGCGTCTCGCGGATGAAATCCCCTTTTACGATCTTCTCCTGCAGCATCTCTGCCGCTTTTGCATATACGCAGTCTGCATAGGTATCCACGCTGTCATCAAACTGCGTCTCCGCCCGGTCGATTGCCAGGAACGAATCCGGATTGGCTGCCACAACAACCTTTGCCTCTGCGCGGCTGTACACATCGTACGGAAGCGCCGCGATCTTTGCTTCCATGCCCTTTGCAGGTCTTACTGCTTTAAACGGTCTGATATCTGCCATTTCTCTTTCCTCCATTTTCTGCTTTTGGAAAACCCTAATGTCTTCTCCTTTAATGTGCCTCTGTCTTTCTTGCTTTCTCTATTAAATCAACGTCCTTACTACCTTAGGCTTATATCCGCCCAGCTCCAGCGCTTCCATGATCTTTTCTTTATGTTCCGTTCCGAACGCTTCGATCGTGATGCGCAGTTCCACGGCGCTCTTACGATTGGTCGTAACAAACTGGTTGTGCTCCAGTTTGATAACGTTACCGTTCTGCTCGGCGATCACACCGGATACGCCCTGCAGCTGCCCCGGCTTATCCGGAAGCAGTACGGATACGGTAAAGATACGGTTACGGAAGATCAGGCCCTGCTGTACCACGGATGCCATGGTGATCACATCCATGTTTCCGCCGGAAAGGATGGCTACGATCTTCTTGCCTTTCACATCCAGCTGCTTCAGCGCTGCTACGGTCAAAAGACCGGAGTTCTCCACAACCATCTTATGATTCTCCACCATATCTAGGAAGGAGACGATCAGGTCCTCATCCTCTACGGTGATGATCTCATCAATATTCTGCTGAATGTACGGGAAGATCACGGAACCCGGAGTCTTTACCGCGGTACCGTCTGCAATAGTATCCACCCCCGGCAGTGTCACAACCTTGCCTTCCTGCAGAGACTTCTTCATGCAGGCAGCTCCGGCCGGTTCCACACCGATCACCTTGATCTTCGGATTTAGCAGTTTCGCCAGCGTTGATACGCCGGTTGCCAGCCCGCCGCCGCCGATGGGTACCAGGATCACGTCCACCAGTGGCAGTTCCTTGATGATCTCCATCGCAATCGTTCCCTGTCCGGTAGCTACCGCCGGATCGTCAAAGGGATGGATAAAGGTATATCCGTGTTCTTCTGCAAGCTGATATGCCTTTTCGCATGCCTCATCATAGACATCTCCGTAAAGCACCACATCCGCGCCGAAATTCTTCGTGCGGTTCACTTTGATAAGCGGTGTAGTGGTGGGCATTACGATCGTTGCCTTCATGCCTTTTTTCTTCGCCGCATAAGCCACGCCCTGTGCATGATTGCCTGCAGACGCAGTGATCACGCCTTTGGCCCGTTCCTCGTCGCTTAAGGTACTTGCTTTGTAATATGCGCCACGCACCTTATATGCGCCGGTAAACTGCATATTTTCCGGTTTCAGATAAACCTTATTGCCGGTCAGTGTACTCAGGTAATCGCTGTAAACCAGCTTTGTCTCCAGTGTTACCTCTTTTACGATTTCGGAAGCTTCCTCAAACGCTTCCAGTGTCAGCATTTCTTTTGCCATCTTCGTCTCCTTTGCCGTTTTTACATCTGCCGGCTTATTCTTCTTCTTCGTCATCTTCCTCGTCGTCTTCGTCCTTCTCCAGTTCCACATCAAAGAGCGCTTCCACGAATGCATCCGCATCAAATTTCTGGAGATCCTCGATCTTTTCGCCTACACCGATGTACTTCACCGGTACCTTGAGTTCGGACTGGATTGCGATGGCTATACCGCCTTTTGCCGTGCCATCCATCTTGGTCAGGATGATACCGGTCAGGTCCGCCACATCATTAAAGTCTCTTGCCTGCTGCAGAGCATTCTGTCCGGTGGTAGCATCCAGAACAATCAGGTTTTCACGATGCGCATCCGGAAACTCACGGTCGATCACGCGGTTCATCTTCTTCAGCTCTTCCATCAGGTTTTTCTTATTGTTCAGACGTCCTGCCGTATCCACCAGCAGCACATCCACATGTCTTGCCTTTGCTGCATTGACGGCATCAAAGAGCACGCTGGACGGATCCTGGCCTTCCTTACCGCCGATCAGTTCCACACCGGCACGTTCGGCCCAGACTTTCAGCTGGTCTCCGGCCGCAGCACGGAAGGTATCCGCTGCCGCCATCATGACCTTTTTATGCTTTTTCTTCAGCATCGATGCGATCTTTCCGATGGAAGTCGTCTTACCGACGCCGTTCACACCGATCACAAATACGATGGAAGTTTCTTTCTCAAAACGATATGCCGTCTTGCCGACTGCCATCTGCTCACGGATGTTTTTGATCAGGAGCCGCTTACATTCGGAAGGTCTTACAATATCCTCTTCCTCGATCTGTTCCCGCAGACGGTCCAGGATCGCTTCCGTCGGTCCCACACCGATATCGCCCATGATCAGGATCTCTTCAAGGTCATCAAAGAAGTCATCATCGATCATCTCAGCGCCGTCAAAAACAACATCCAGGTTGTAGACGAAACTGTCTCTGGTCTTGGTAAGTCCCTCTTTCAGACGTGCGAAGAAACCTTTTTTCTTTTTGACGGGAGGAACATCATCCTCTTCCTCGTCCTCGTCGTCTTCCTCCTCATCCTCGTCTTCTTCCGTTTCCTCTGCGGTTTCTTTTTTCTTGCCAAACCAGGAGAACGGCTTTTTCTTCTGTTTGACTTCTTCCTCTTCGGCATCTTCTTCCGGTTCGGAGCTTTCCGTCATCTCCTCAGCCGCAGCGGCAGCCACCGGTTCCGTATCCTCTGCCGGTACCGTCGCAGTCGCTGATTCGCTGACTGCAGATGCTTCTTCCGGTTCCGCCGTTTCCGTACTCTCGGAAACTTCCGGAGCCGCCTCCGTCACTTCTTCCGTTTTTTCTTTTTTCTTTCCCCAGTTCCACCAGGCCATATCGTTTTCCTTTCCATACTTCAATGTTACTTCAGATCTTCACTTAAAGTATACTTCCCCACATGATACATACGCAGTATTTTTCCGTTGCAATATACTTTATAATATTCTGCTGTTTCCGTTGTCTCCCGGTCAACCTCACGAACCAGCTTATCGCTGCTGTTTACCAGTGGTGTTTTATCGTTCGATGTCGAACGCGTCACGTCGGATTCTTCAATATCGTATACCACCGTGATTGGCTTGCTCATGATCGGCACCACATCACTTAACAGGTACGTAAAGATGCACAATCCGAAGATCAACGTGACACTTCCCAACCATTTCAACTGAATTGCTTTTAACTCGGTAAATTCCCGAAGAAATACCGCCAGCGTCGTCATCAGAAAACATATGGCAGCAATCGTACCAAAAATCGCGAAACGTTCATGTATCACGATCTGCCTTACAGTTTCCAGAAATGCCTGATCGATCACCGTACCGTTCGTGTGACCGGAATAGCTCTTTCCATAACCGACAAAGATCAGTGCGATCACATCCAGCGCGATCAGTACAGTCCGAAACCATCTGCTCCCTTCGACTTTCTCAAAACCAGATTCCAATTGTCCTCCCTGCATCAGTCATCAAGCTGCTCGTCGATCAGGTTGACGGATACCAGTGTGGATACACCCTTCTCCTGCATGGTGATACCGTACAGACGGTCTGCTTTTTCCATCGTGCCGCGTCGGTGTGTGATGACGATAAACTGTGTATGCTTGGTCAGCTTATGAAGATATCCTGCATAACGGTCTACGTTGCTCTCGTCCAGCGCTGCCTCGATCTCATCCAGCAGACAGAACGGTGACGGTTTTAAGTTCTGGATTGCAAACATCAGAGCGATCGCCGCCAGCGCCTTCTCACCACCGGAGAGCTGCATCATATTCTGTACTTTCTTTCCGGGCGGCTGTGCATTGATCTGGATACCCGCTTCCAGGATATCCTCGCCTTCCATCAGTTTCAGCGTACCGCTTCCGCCGCCGAACAGTTCTTTGAATACCTTATCAAATTCTTTTCCGATCTCTTCAAATTTCTCGGCAAACTGCTTGCGCATCGCTTCATCCAGTTCAGTGATAATGCCCTGCAGTTCCTTCTCCGCCTCGATCAGATCGTCATGCTGTCCCTTTAAGAACGTATAACGTTCCATTACTTCCTTGAACTCTTCGATTGCATTGACATTGACCGGGCCCAGCCGTTTGATGCCGTCCTTCACTTCGGCAATGCTGCGCTTTAAGAAAGTAACGTCTGTAAGGGTCTCATCCTTCAGCTCTTCCGCATCCCGCAGTGTGATCTCATACTCGTTCCACATATAATTGTTGAGACCTTCCATTTCCTCACGCAGTTTTTCCATCTGCGCATTCAGTCGGAACGTTTCCTTATCCAGACCGGAGATCTTTTCTGCCAGCTCGTCCCTCATCTTTAAGGAGGTCTTCTGCTTTTCGGCCATCTCCTCTTTCTGCTGCTGTAGATCCGCCAGATTCTTCTGCGATTCCTCTTCGGATGCAAAGGAAGCTTCTATGGTCTTTTTGATCTCTTCGATATCATGCTCGCGTTCATTGACCGAGCTCGTATTCTGTGCCACCGCATCCTGCGCTTCCTTCAGTTCCTGCGCCAGTCTTGCGATATCGCTGTCGATGCGCTCCACGTTCTGCTTTTCAAACTCTGCCTTCTGCAGTACTTTTTCCAGTTCTACTTCGCATTCTGTTACTTTACCTGCCTGCTCGGCTTCTTCGTTGCGGTAGCCGTCCAAAGTTTCCGATCCGGCTTCGATCCGCTTTTCCAGTTCCGCCTGCTTTTCGGTGGAAGCCTTCAGTTCTTCCTTTAAGCGTTCCTGGTTTTCCTTGATATCCACTACCTGCTGTTCGATCTGGCCCTGCTCCGCGTTCAGGTCGTCTACGCCTCTGGTCGTCTCATCGATTTTTTCCTGCGCCTTCTGCAGGTTCAGGTTCGCGGTATTCAACTTGATGAACTGTTGCTGGATCTCGTACTTGACATCCTCGATCTCTACGCGCAGTTTGTTTCGTTCTGCCTTGACCTTTTCGATCTCGTTTAAGTACTCGTCGATCTTGATCAGCGCATCCTTCACGCGCGCCTCAAGTTCATCCATCTCACGGCGCCGTCCTAACAGATTGGAATTGTTCTTAAAAGCACCGCCGCTGATTGCGCCGCCCGGCACCAGAAGTTCTCCTTCCAGGGTGACCATACGAATGCCGTAATGATATTTCTTCGCGATCTGCAAAGCATGATCCATAGTATCAATGACAACGATACGACCGAGCAGCGTCTTCGCCACATCACGGTATTTTTCTTCCGTCTCGGCGATCTCATCCGCCATACCAAGAGCGCCGCGTTCGTTCAGCACTTCCGGTGTCTTAAACTCCTGCGGATCTTTGATCGCATTTAACGGCAGAAAAGTCGCGCGTCCGAAGCGGTTCTGCTTCAGATATTCGATCATCTTCTTTGCCGTTTCTTCATCTTCCGTAACAATATTCTGGATATTACCGCCCAGCGCAGTCTCGATCGCAGTCTCAAAACGCTTTTCCGCCTTGATGATATCCGCAACGACACCGATCACACCCCTGGTATCGCTCTTTCGTTCCATGACGCGGCGTACGGAGTTTCCGTAGCCTTCGTAACGTTCCGTCAGGTTGGAAATGGATTCCAGTTTGGTCTTATCCTGATGATACGCAACCTGCTTCTCCTGCAGTTTCCGGTCCAGTTCGCCCAGTTCATCATGGATCTGCCCGGTGCGTTCTTCTTTCTTTTTCTGTTCAAAATTCAGTTCTTCGAGACGTTTGTTAACATCTTCAAAGTCCTTCTGCAGTCCGGCAATGATCGTCTGCTGTTCTTCCTCATTGGTCTTTGCCTGCAGGAAGCGGGAATTCAGCTCCGCCTTACGCACATGCGTCTGTTCCAGCATCGTATCATAACGTTCCTTGGATGCCTTAATATTTGCACGGTCGTTGATCAGGTTGATCACTTCATTCTTATCGGCTTCCACTGCATTGGAAAGCTCATCGATCTTGTCCTGGATCGCATTCAGCTTATCCCGTTCGGCATCACGCTTCGCCTGGATCTCGGCTACCACATCATCCGCGCCGGATTTCTGCTCGGAAAGACCTTCTTTTTCTCTTTCCTTTTCCGCAATATTCTCCGTCAGGCTGTTAACACGCTGCTCAAAATGCTCGATGTTACTCTTCGCCGACCGGATCTGTTCGTTCATAACGTTGATCTGGCCTTCCAGACGGGTACGGATGGTGCCGGTATTGCTCACTGCATTTCTGGCTTCCTCGATCTTCTCTTCCAGTTCCGCCAGCGCGCCTTCCATCTGCTCGTACTCGGCACGGCTTCCTTCCAGTTCCGCCTGCTGCTTTGCCAGATCGTCCGAAGCGATCTTCAGCTTTTCATCCGTCTCGGTCAGCACAGCCGCTTTGCGTCCGTTTTCCTGCAGGAAATAGTTGACGTCCAGACGTTTCAGTTCTTCTTTTTTCTTCAGATACTCATGCGCCTTTTCGGACTGTTTCTCCAAAGGTCCCACCTGGCGCTCCAGCTCGGATAAGATGTCATTGACGCGTACCAGGTTTGCCTGTTCGCTTTCCAGTTTTTTCGCTGCGGCATCCTTACGCTTTTTAAACTTTACGATACCTGCCGCTTCGTCAAAAAGCTCACGGCGTTCTTCCGGCTTGCCGGAAAGGATCTTGTCGATCTGGCCCTGTCCGATGATGGAATAGCCTTCCTTACCGATACCGGTATCGTAAAAGAGTTCGTTGACATCTTTCAGACGGCATACGCTGCCGTTCATCAGGTATTCGCTCTCGCCGGAACGATAGATCTTTCTGGCAACCGTTACCTCATCACAGTCGATCTGCAGAGAACGGTCGGCATTATCCAGTGTGATTGCAACATAGGCAAAGCCCTGTGGCTTACGCAGTTCCGTACCCGAAAAAATGACATCCTGCATGGATGCCCCACGTAACTGCTTTACTCTTTGTTCGCCCAGTACCCATCGTACTGCGTCGGCTACATTTGATTTTCCGCTGCCGTTAGGTCCTACGATGCCGGTGATGCCGTTATGAAATTCAAACCGTATCTTATTTGCAAAGGATTTAAATCCCTGTACTTCGATGCACTTTAAATACATAATTACCTGTTATTCCTTTTGATATTCTCAAGCGCTTCTGCAGCGGCTGCTTTTTCCGCGCTCTTCTTATTATGTCCGGAACCGTTCCCCTGAATGGTATCGCCCACATGAACACGAACCACGAAGATCTTGTCGTGCTCCGGCCCGCTTTCCTCGATCAGTTCATAGCTGACTGCCCCCAGACCTTTTGCCTGTGCCAGCTCCTGCAGCTGTGTCTTGGGATCCACTACCTGCACGGACGGTTCTTCCTGCAATACTTCCCGTTCAACAAATTCCTTTGCCACTTCCGGTCCGCCGTCCAGAAACAGAGCGCCGATCAGCGCCTCGTACGCATCCGAGGTCACGGACGGTTTGCTGCGTCCTCCGCTGCCTTCCTCGCCCCGTCCCAAAAAGATAAGATCTCCCAGGCCGATCTTCTTTGCGCATTTTGCCAGAGCCGTCTCACATACCATAGCTGCACGCAGTTTCGACATCTGTCCTTCCGGCATCTTTGGGTGATTTTTAAAAATATGCACACTCGAGATCTGTTCGAGTACCGCATCTCCCAAAAATTCCAGCCGTTCGTTGCATTCGATCTTATTGATCTTGCGTTCATGCGCGTAAGAAGAATGCGTCAGAGCCGTACGCAAAAGCGTTTTATCCGAAAAGGTATATCCGATCCGCTCTTCCAGTATATGAAAGCGTTCCTGCTCATTCATTGTCTGCTACCGCCTTGCAGATAAAATCATGTGCATCACGTACCGTTCTGGTCTCCGCGATCGCTTCTTCCGGGATCCGGATCTGCAGTTCCTTTTCCACCAGACGGTAGATCTGTGCCAGATCGATCGAATCGGCGCCCAGTTCAGTCGCAAAAACCGATTCCGGCAGGATCTCCGCATCATATACCTGTAATGCCGTTTTAATGGCTTTTTTTAATACTTCATACTCCATCATCATCGCCTGTCATCAGCCGTTCCCGGATCCTGTCGTTGATCCGCTGTTCTTTAAATGTCCTGCACTGCAGGATCGAATTGCGCACCTCCACTGCCTCGGCAGATCCGTGCGTCTTTACCACCAGACCGTTTAACCCGAGAAGCGGCGCGCCGCCGTATTTCTTCACATCAAAATCACGAAGCGTTTCCTTCAGTGCCGGTTTCACCATCAGCGCCCCCAGCTTGCTCCGCAGGGAACTCATCAGTCCCTTCTTGATCGTCTTCAGTATAAATGTTGCTTCCCCTTCATAAAGCTTCAGGATCACATTTCCGACAAACGCTTCCGTCACGATCACATCTGCCGCACCAAAGGGGATATCTCTCGATTCGATACTTCCGATAAAATTAATATCGTCACATTCTTTTAATAGAGGTATCGTCTGTTTTACCAGCGCATTGCCTTTTTCTTCTTCCGCGCCGATATTGACGATTGCTACCCTGGGCTTACTCACCTTCAGGGCATGCTCGCAGTAAATACTGCCCATTCTGGCAAACTGTACCAGCTGTTCTGCTTTGGCATCTACGTTAGCGCCGCAGTCGATCAGAAGCGCCGCGCCTTTTTCCGTCGGAATGATCGGAGCAAGCGGCGCGCGTTCCACGCCCTTGATCCTGCCTACGATCAGCTGACCACCCACCAGGATCGCGCCACTGGATCCCGCCGATACAAATGCATCGCAGGTACCGTCTTTTACCAGATACAACGCCTTTACAATAGAGGAATCCTTTTTCCGCCGTACTGCCATAACCGGAGGTTCCGCAGTTTCGATCACCTCGGAAGCGTGTACGATCTTCAACCTGTTCTCATCATAACTGTATTTTTCCAGTTCACTGCGAATGTCATCTTCACGTCCTACCAGATGTACGATCACGTCTTCGGCATCACGCAATGCATCACATACGCCTTTTATGATCTCTCCCGGTGCGTTGTCACCACCCATGGCATCCACTGCCACCCGGACCATTTCGCTCATTGAGACTCCTCCTAATCATAGAAATACAATCTATATAATACTAAAAATCTGCCCAAAAAGCAAGAAAAAGTGTACCGTTGGTCTTTTGGGCGATAGCAAAAAGACCGTTCCCTTAAAAGGAAACGGTCTTCGTTCTTTTTTAATGTATCACAGAGAATACTGATGTTAATCCTTAGTCTACGGCAAGGATCTCCTTCTTGTTATACGCGCCGCATGCTTTGCACACTCTGTGCGGAACCATCAACGCACCACACTTGCTGCACTTAACCAGTGTCGGAGCAGACATTTTCCAATTCGCGCGTCTTTTATCTCTTCTTCCTTTGGAAGATTTGTTCTTAGGACAAATGGACATCTTTTAGCACCTCCCTTTTTCTCTGATTAAAGATTTTGATCTGATCTTTTTCAAAATACCTGATCAAAATTTACTCTTCTCTTAAATCGCACTTTGCTATTATAATCACAATCGCCAGGTTTTGTCAACCATTTTATGCTGTTTTATAACAGAAAGTTTTCAAACGCATCTACGATCGCTTTGGCATCTGCCAGACTTGCCCCTGTCATCTCCCGTATGTCACGGATCGTCGTGATCTTGTCACCCTGACGTACCCGTTCCGCCAGTGCCGCTCTCTGCTCCGCCGGGATCCGATCCGCGATCTGTCGCAGGCTGTTCTGCGCATCCTCTGCAACACTCTGTGTAACATTTGCCGCAAGATTCTGTGCCTGTTCAGCAGACTGCGCTGCATTCTGCGCCATCTGCGTCGAAGACTGTGCTGCCGCCTGGACCATCTGCGCATTCTGCTCTGTTGCCTGCGTCTGCATTGCCTGCAAGTTCTGCAGATACGGGTTCGGTGTCTGGTTCGCATACGGATTGATCTGCGGCGGCTGCTGCGCATACGGATTGATCGATGCCTGCGACGTATACGGATTGATCGACGATTCCGCTCTGTTCAGGATATTCGCCGAAGAGATATCCGTACTGTTTCCTGCAAGAGGCATCTGGGTACCGGCTACCGGCATGTTCTGCGCCGGAGCGATTCCCTGTCCCTGCTGCATATACGGATTGATCGGCTGCTGCGGGATATTGCCGCCGCCATTTGCCGCATACGGATTGCCACCGCCGGCCTGCATATTCTGCACATTATTCATATACGGGTTCGGCGCATTGACTGCACGGTTCTGTACTGTGCCCTGCTGTGCCTTCTTGGATTTCGATACCTTTACGATCACCACTATGATGATGACCAGCGCAAGACCGATCATTCCGAAAGCGACCACCAGCGCGATCGTCTTTCTGGAATCGCCTTCCTCACGATCTTTGTCCGCCGGTGCCTGATCCTCATCGCCATCATCATCCGGTGTTTCGTCCTGCTCCGCTGCAGTCGTTGGTTCCGTTCCCTCATCCGGATCTCCGTCCTGCTCATGTGTGATTGCTTCTCCGCCCTCACCCCAATAGGTGGTAGCAATATGCGGATCATAATTATCAACTACGGTACGTTCATCGACCAGACCTACCGCATATTTGATATCATCCGCATACAGATCAAAGCGCGGATTCTTTATCGGATTGTTCAGCCCTACATTTTCCAGCGTCTCCTGGAACTCCTGCTGATATTCGGAATCCACCAGCGCCAGATAGCAGTCGATGCCTTCATCCCGGTCATCCAGGATCACATCGAACAGTTCAAATACAGCCGCCACAGATACCGAGTAACTGATGTAATACATCGGCGACTGGAACGTATGCGGGATATCGATCCACTCGTAGCACTCTTTTTCCGGAAGGTATCCCCCCTGCCCCATACCAATGGATTCATACATCATCGAACCGAATTTTCCGGAATATTCGACGCAGCAATCATAATACATCTGATTCAGTTTCTCAACCGTCAGATTATCCGCATTCTTGTATACTTCATACTGGAAGGCATCTTCTTTACAGCCTTCCACCGCCGCATATGTCAGGTTGAACAGCGTGTACAGCTTCATGACATCTGCATAATCTCCATAGATATCTTCCGCATAGTCCATGAAGAGAAGTTCCAGTCCCTGAGAATGGATCTCCGCCAGGTCCAGATTTCCTTCATCATAATACCAGCTGTCTGCTGTCATATAATACATTTCATTGTAGTGTCCGAACTCGTGGATCAGTGTCTCCATATCCTGGATCGAACCGTCCGCGCAGTTATAGATGAACGGCGCATTATAGCCGCCGATCGAGATCGTATAACCGCCCGGCGCCTTTTCATCACTGATGGAAAGATCATAGAGATGATGATCCTCCATATAATCCAGCGATACCAGAAGGTCCGAGGAGATCTCCGGCAGGTATTGGCGGAGTGTATCCAGGCATTGCTGATCCGTCATTCCCTGATTAAACATAGCCATCAGATCGGAGTAATAGGTTCCGTAAAGTTCCATCATCAGCTCATCCTGCAGCGGAACAATATTGTTCTTTACCTGCTCCCGGTATTCATCCAGTTCAGCCGTGGTATAATCACGCCCGTAACGTTTATCATAGGCATATTCCGCAAAATCACTGTAGCCGTAACTTCTTGCGATCTGCGTACGTACATCCACCAGTTCCAGATACAGTTCCGCGCGCTCCTGATTCTTCTGCTGCATCAGATCTGCAAGCGCCTCGTTATAACCATCGGAATCCAGCGTACCGTCTCCCCGCAGCCCTGCCAGCTCGTCTTCCGTATAATCCTTCCCGTTTACTTTCGTCGTGTATTCTTTATTATAAAGAACATCATACTTCAGAGACAGTTCGGTTTCCTTCGCGGACAGGTCCTTCTGTTCCTGCGTCATCACGGTATAATCCAAAATGTCCTGCCAGTCGTCCTCATCGTCCACACGCTCGTGCAGTACATCTGCGTTTGGTGATGTTGCGATGACATTGTAGGAAGTCATGATCTTGTCGCCGATATTCGTCGTCAGGTCATCCCAGAACATCACCTCATCGTCCCAGTACTGATCGTCCGCTACCAGATCTGATTTGATATGCGCGATTGAATAATTGCGGCTGGCTTCGCAATAATAGTCTTCCATCCCTACGATCACATCCAGCACCTTGTCCGCATTTGCGGTATCCTGTACCAGCTCATCCAGGCCGTCGATGATCGCGTCAAAATCCGCCTCATCCATTCGCTCGTATTCATACTCATCAAAATCCTTATCCGTATGATCTGCTCGATCAGTCAGCCTTCCATCATGTTCACCGGCCGCCAAAACGGTCATGTTCGAAAACAGTGCCGCTGCCGTTGCGCCGGTCACGACCGCTCGTTTCCATAAATCTCTTTTTCTCATCTTTCCTCCATTCATGGGCATTTCTCTGCCCGTCCCTCATAACAACAGTTCATATTATAATGCATTATTACGTTCTTGACAACCGAGCCCATATTCAGCCGTACTTGATCATAAAATGCACTACTCCGAAAAACTCACGGATCGTATAATGGATCCCTACCGGCAGCAGGGTAGTCGCAGGCACGCTGTACGCGTTTGTAAAGCCCTCGTTTTCCGCGATCATCCCGGCGCGGTATTCATGAAAACCGTTGGTGATGATTCCTACTGCCGCATCCGCATCCCCTATGATCTTCCGGCTGTATCGCAGGTTTTCTTCCGTCGATGTCGAACGGTCTTCCATCAGGATTCTCTCTTCTGCAATTCCCCTTTCCACAAGGGAACGCTTGATGCATTCCGCTTCGCTGATCTTTTCATCTGCCCCCTGTCCGCCGGATGCGATCAGGATCGTGCGCGGATTTTCCGCCATATATTCCGCCGCTTTATCAATTCTCACTTTAAGCGGATTAGTAGGCTTATCCCCGATCAGTCCCGCGCCAAGCACGATCACATAATCCAGATCCTTCTCAGGCACGCCCGTCATAGCATCCACGATCAGTCCCTCCACCGTCAGGAACAAAAGCAGCACAGCCACAAAAGCTCCCCTGTATATATAACGTATCACCTTCGGGATTTTTATGAGTGGTTTGTCTTTTATTTCCGCCCGCAGCATGATCATCCGCATCAGGCCGAACAGTGCCAGTGCCGGCCACAGCCATACCATGGATAAATGGATTCCGGCATAGCGCAGACACACCAGAAAATAAACCGCTGACCAGAGGCTCATCGGTGCATACAGATACACCAGCAATATGCTGAACCAATGCTTCGATCCTTTGGTCTTACGCAGAAAGACTGCCGCCAGGACCAGGCCGGTCACAAATAAGATCAATGAAAAAATGATGATACGTACCTTTATCATGTCTTTATAACCCCCAGTTTGATCATCTTATCGTCCACGTACAACAAACGAGATCACTCCGAAAAATTCCCTAACGGTATAATGGATGCCCATCGGAAGATCTGTCTCCGCCGGAACACTGCTCAACTCGCGGAATCCTGCTTTCTTTGCAAACAGCATTGCGCGGTATTCATGAAAACCATTCGTAACAATGCCCACGCTTACATCGGCATTCCCGATGATCTCCATGCTGTATCTCAGATTTTCTGCAGTAGAAGTCGACTGATCTTCCATCAGGATACGCTCTTCCGCTATTCCATGCTTTTCCGTCAGCGTCCGACGGATACATTCCGCTTCGCTGGTATCTTCATCGCTCCCCTGACCGCCCGACGCGATCAGCAGAGTATCCGGGTTTTCTTTCATATATGCCGCCGCGCGGTCGATCCTTGCTTCCAGTGTCGGTGAAGGCTTTCCCCCTATCGTCTGCGCCCCCAGCACGATCACATAATCCAGCTCCCCCTTTGGTTCGCCGGTCATTGCTCCAAGCACGAGTCCTTCCACAATGGCAAACAGCAAAAGTCCCGCAGCAAAACATCCGCGCCAGATACGCCGGATCCATTTCGGGATTTTGATCACCGATTTGCCGTAGATCTCGGCTGAAAGCATTACGATCCGGATCGCGCCGAATGCCGCGAGCGCCGGCCACAGCCGGATCAGCGACAGCCCCGTCCCATCCAGACACCAGTAATAATAGAATAATGACCAAAGCGACAGCGGCACATATACGAATATCAAAAACTTTTCAAAACGGCATTTTCCTTTTTCCGCTTTGCGCAGCAAAAGCCCTGCTCCGACCGCGCCGATCAGAAAAATGACCAGCGCATACAGGATCACGGTTCCCAAAGACATCGATCAAACTCTCCCGTTTACTTATTTTCTTTTAAAACGCTTCCGTTCATATCGTTTCGGAATGGTGCTCTGCGATTTATG
>JAFWRC010000154.1 GCA_017508825.1 Lachnospiraceae bacterium | reverse complement strand
GCTCCAAACCCGCGAAGCGGGTGCGACAAGGAATTCGAAGAATTCCCGATAAACGGCGCGGGCTCCCCCAAGCAAAGCTTGGGGGCAGAATTATTTCATCGCGATCATCATCACCGTGATATCCCCGTTTGCATAGAATGACTGAATGCACAGCGGATAATCGTAAACATTACGGAACCGCAGATCCAGATTCGGGCTTGCGATCGTTGCATCACGTCCCGGAGCGATGTAGCTGACCGGCAGGGAGTGCGGATGACGCTCCGTCACCGGAATGCCGGCATCCAGAAGCGCTGCATACGTCGTAGAAGATACCTGGCAGATACCTCCGCCAATGCCCTGTGCATGCTGATGATTCACATAAACCGTCGCCATCACATAGCCGTTGGCCTGCGTACGCGGCAGGATCGTCTTGCTGTAGGAAAACTCGTGCCCCGGCATAATGATCGTATTATGGATCCGGCTCGATGCCAGCTGCACGTTTTTGGCCCGTCCGATCCGGGTATTGTAATGTGTCGACACTGCCGAAAGAAACGTCAGTGCCGGCGGGTTGATCGTATCCTGCACCGTTGCTCCGGTGGCCGGATCCATGATCGTCCGGATGGTCACACCGTTGGGCTGGATATCATCGCGGTAGAGCAGACCGTCCTCCCCTGCATACTGGTTGATCGTCTGCTCATGATAAACACGGCCTTCCGCGCGGCCATATTCGATATAATGCTTATACAGCTGAAAACGGCTGGTTCCCATCGTCGCTGCCACATCCGGATTCCACTGCGCGTAATACACCGGATCAAAGACCGTACCGTCCGGCATCACGATCTCCACCGCATCGTCTCCCGTAGGAACTCCCGCCGCATAAACACGGGGTGCCGGTACCGGGCCCCAGGTAAGCACCAGCGCCACGATCAAGATCAGCATTTTCTTCCAAAACTTTTTCATTGCTTTCTCCTATTGTATTCTGTAAACTATCATCACGCGTAATTTTATGCCATTTTGGTACTTTCGTCAAGCCACGCCGATCCCGTAATGCTGCTGGCCGTTTTGGTCTAACAACTTCATGTTTAGTTTCAAGATAGACTAAAGGGGCGCCAAAACGCCCCTCATAATTCTAATCTGTTTCTCATACCCGTATCTTTAGCAAGCCATACCCTCCAACCACTTTAAAACTGCTGTCGTCATAAACTATGTCGACCTTTCTCTGAAACTATATAATACCATACTTTTATCTGCAAAACAGAACGCTTCTTACACACATAATTATCCAAATATGTTTCTCAATCTGGCATTTGCCCCGTGAGAACGCTCTGTAGTGCCACTGCTACGTCCAGTAAGGCTTCTGGTCTTTGTGCGTGAAGCCTTTGAGACGCACACGCAGATTGCCGATGATTTCCTGATAATGTGCCTTCTGCTTCGCGGTAAGCTTTCCGGCTGCGTCCAGCTCTGCGCAATGCTGTTCGAATACGATAAACGCTTCCTGCGCCGCATCCTTATAGTTGTTGGAGATATTGCTCTCTACCTTAAAGAGCAGCTGCTCCAGTTCCGAATGCTTTGTACCGAAACGATCGAATAACCCCATATCCCTGCCTCCTGCAATAGTACTTTAACCCAAGTATATCAGAAAATGATCCTCAGAGAAAGGCATCTAATTTGTCCGGATGCCGAATTTGACTACCATCACATCATCCACCATTGCCACGCTGCCTTCCGCGGGATAGACCGGCATCGCATCCACACGGGGATCATCCTGCATCCTGCTCCAGACATCCTGCTCCGCCATCCTGGCCGGATTGAGCAGTACATACGTAAAATACGACTGATAGCTCCACGGATCTGTCCCGAAAGGAACGTAGTTTTTCCACATACCTGCGATCGCACTGACGTTTTCGAAACCGGGCGCATCCTCGATCTGGATCACCGGAAGCTCTACGAAGACCACCTGTGTATTGCCGCTGCGATATCCGGGCGTCTGCTGCATACGGTTCACGACACCGGTGAAAAAAACCATATTGGCATCGTACTCCATATTCTTCTTCAGATACAGTGTATTCGCCAGACGAACATTTCCCCACAGGATCAGAAATGTCATCAGAACGATCACCGCCGCGGAAAGCTTTTTTGCACGGATACGGAACAGCCGCCGGTTCCACTCGATGCGGTCTGCCAGGAGCAGCAAAAACACATAGATCAGATTAAACGCAAAGTGCATCAGCTCATGGCTCATCCCACCGCTTAAAATATAAGCGACATTCATGGCGATCGGCACCAGCAAAAGCAGCACTACCGCCAGGATCCGTTCTTTTTTCCCCACCCTGGGATTGGTAAGCGCGATCACAAAACTGATCCCGCCCAGAAAAAGCAATACCACATGTATGCCTACGATCATCCAGGTCGGATAGGCGGATGCCGTTGCCACAATGCGATAGACCGTCCGCAGATAGTCTTTTCCGATCAGTACCGGCAATGCCGAAAGATGCAGGGATAAAAAGCCGGTCACCGAATTGTAATTATCCTCTTTCAGCTCTACCGGACTGAGCAGTAAGATTCCCTTCATCGCAAGCAGATACAGGATCCCTCCCCCGACCAGCATCGCGATGGCAAGCAGCCCCCTGCGGAACACTTCCTGAAATTCCCCGCCCTTTAAAAGCCGCAGGATCAGAGAAAGCAGGATCAGTGTGATCGTGGTGGAGATATAGCTCTGGTACAATCCCAGAGAGATACAGACCGGTAACATCCCCCACAGATAACCGTGCTTGAGTTTCTTCCAGAGGAAAACCGCCAGCACGGACATCAGAAGTGCCATCATATTACTGTCCAGATCATTGATATACGTTGCTGCGGTAGCCGATACCGTCAGGTTAGCACAGTAGATCCCGCCCAGCAGGAACATGATGATGTTCCTGTGGATATGAAAAATACGGATCGTCAGATAAACCGATCCATACAGAAAGATCAAAGATAATACGCCGATCAGCCACGGCAGGTTCAGATCACCGCGGAACAAAAAACGATACGC
>JAFWRC010000153.1 GCA_017508825.1 Lachnospiraceae bacterium | reverse complement strand
GTGGAGCTGGTGGTTTCGATGGCGCTGACAGCGATCCTGGCAACGGCGGTTGCATCGATCATGTTTCCGATCGTCAGCATCTTTATGGATATGCAGAAGCTTTCCAGAGCGCAGATGGTGGCAGATACGGTAACCGATGCGTTGCGAAAGGAATGCGCCGCGGCTTATGTGACCGGAGTGGCCGATATCAAGCTGATCAACCTTTCGGAACAGGCATCTGTTTCAACAGAAGGAGAAGGACTCACTCCGGTTGTTGCTGCCGGAGTACAGGAGAATATGGTCATGAGTAATACCACCGGAAATGCATTGGTATTTCGACTGAATGAAGGTTATGCAGAGATATTGTATTGGAATACCGGAGTATCCACAGCGGATTATGGTGAGGTATTGGCAAATAATGCAAAGAATCCGGCGACTTCCGCAGCGAATTCCAAGGCGTTGACATCAAGGGCAGTATACCGGCTGTTTCCAAACGGGACTGAAATGATCACGGAAGATAAGGATATGCCGGCAGCGACTAGACCAGGATATCTGCATTACGGATATTATGAAACAACGATGCTGCATACAACCGAACAGGAAAAAGAAATTCTGGTTTTTTCACCGGTCAAGACATATGATTATACAAATCCTTTTTCCGTAAATGCTTATAACGGTTTTACGATATCGGTTAGTTTTTCAGATCTGACTTTTGAAAACCGGAAGACAGGTACATCAACGGTATCAGATAAACGACCGGTTTATGTGATCGCAACCGTTAATGTTTATGAAGGAAGCTATGAAAAGCAGTCGACAGATACATTGATATGCAGTCGGCAGGCGGTGCTCTGTTTTGCAGAGGATAACAGGAGAGATAAAGAGACTGAATGATCATGAGGACACAGAGGATAAGAAACAAGTATAGATACAACCAGAAGGGTTTCACGTTGGTGGAGCTTATTGTTGTGCTTGCGATTCTTTCTATTCTTGCTTCTGCGGCCGTATTTTCTGTTATTGGCTATATTGATCAGTCGCGTTTTGATAAAAATGAGCAAAATGCGCAAAGTCTATATCAGGCGGTACAAACAGCACTTGGAAGAAAAAAGAATAGTGGTGAGATCGAAGACTGGGTTAAAAATGTATTGATGGTGAAAGGGGAACAGGATCCTTATCTGGAGGCTAATCATGACAGGGATGCAGAAGGAAAGGCATTAGACGATTGCTACGACAGCTCAGTTTTTAACGGTTTTCCGAGACAGCAGAAATCGGTCGGAGATTCCGTGCATATGCGTTACATTCTTACGTACATGAAGGATGGTAATGGCGGACAGAATGAGGTTATTTTGAATCTGGTGGGCGGATATTTCTATGATACAACGATTCTGGATGCGACATTTACTATAGAATTTGATGTGGAAAAGAAAATAGGCGGTGATGAAGAGGTTCATTATAACGCAAATGCCTATGCGGTCTTTTACGATGAGAGAAGGACCGGATGGGATGAAAAGGCGATGAGAAATCTGTCGTGTGTGGTGCCCTATCGTGACAGCAGCTATCGATCCGATACCAGTCTTGTAGGATACTACAATGGAGGGAATCCTGCTGCGGTCGATTCTGTTTATACGCCAATGATCAACAATAAGATGGAATTTGCGGAACTGGCTTTGCGGAATGGAGAGAAGCTTGAGCTGTCTTTCAGTGTTGTCTATGGAAACCAAAATATCACCGGAATGAAAGATGAAAACGGAAAGCCGTATCATATCCATTATACGGCTTCTGTTTACGATCAGCTGGCTGACGAAAAGCTGGCCGATCTGGTGATCAGTGAAGCATATCTCACAAAAGCGGTATCCGGTCCGGATATCAGTGCAGCTGATTACGGAACGATATTGAATGCTGCGATCGGTGATAAGCGTCCCACGGTTACGATCGACGGAAAGAGTTATCCGGTTACCTATGCAACGGAAACTTTACAGGATGATACCAAGACTACGTTTACCCGGACCAAAGCGACGGTGGAATCCACTGCATATGTATATGTGCATAGGGGGAAAGATGCTTTTGAGTATAATAATCTGAAGGCTACAGAATTGGGGACAGAAGCACGTTTTTACACATTTCCGCTGACAGTATCCTATGTGGTGAAAGAGTATTCTCCTACGGTACGGAAGGAATATGTTTCTTACAGTATTGCTCTGGATGCAATGATGACCCGGCAGACGATCGCTCAGAATGAGAGTGAGGCAGCCAAGTCTTCTTATGAGACGTTTGCAAAGAAATCGAGCAGCAGCATTACCAGACTGCTTAAGGATGATACTGTTCTGGCGGTGAAAAATCATGGAGCTGCGCCGCGAAATATCTATGTAACTATGACGGCTTCCGCAGATACATTTGCAGCAGATACGGAGCTTACAGACTATAACGTGACAAAGGACCTTCCGTCCTCCGAATCTACCAAGGCCAAGCGTGCATATGATGATCCGGTATACCTTTTGGAAAACGGAAGTTATGCATATTCCGAGGGAAAAGCGATCCGGGATGATGATGCCGGTTATGCAGTCTGCAATACGTACTTCGGCGATCTGGGAAACGGAAGCTTCGGAAACCGGCATGAAACACCGACTGCGGTCATTACTTCCTTCCGGCATCTGTACAATATGCGTTTTACTACCCAGGTGGTACCGGAAGTATCCGAGGGTACGAAGGAGGTTTGCTATGAGATCCGGAGAGATCTGAACTGGTATCAAAAAACACAGAGCGGGTATACCAGTGATGTTGAGATATTTGGTTTTGTCAATTCGGCGGTACTGACCGGTTATTCTCCTGCGGGGATTTCCGGGGGGACTACAAATGACCTGAAACTGGTGGCCTGGCCGGCGCTGCCGGAAGTGTCAAAAAATCAGATCCTGGTTGCCAAAGAAAACAGTATCAGTGCAAACACCGACGATTGTACTGCCGTGATCCGGAATATCCAGATGCGTAGACAGTCGTTTCTTACGCATGATTCTGCATATGGTATGATCTGCACAAATAACGGAACGCTGTGCAACATCCGTTGTGAGAATCTGTGCCTGACACTGGATACGACGGAAGATGGTGTGGCATCGGATGTGGCGGAAATCTGTTCGGCGATCAAACTGATGGCGGAAAACGGATATAATAACTATGACAGTAACCGGCCGAAAGATAAGAGCGGGGTATTTTTGGATGATGTCCCGGTTGGTGGTCTGTTAGGCCAGAATAAAGGTACATTAGGGGATGCTTCTGTTACGGATATGGCACAGAACACGATCTGTATGACTAACCCGATCGTGATCACAGGTGCTATGGGTAAGGGAAGCTTAAATATGTATAAGTTTATGAAAGGTACCGGTGCGGTGGCCGGTGTTTATGTATCTACCGGTGAAACAGCTTCTTATGGTCAGATCCGGACCTGCGGACGCTTTGCTCTGATAGGCTTTAAGCTTACCGGAGGGGTATTCGGAGCGGTTTATAAGAATGTGGATGCTCAGCTGTATGTAGACAGTACAAATGACCGGGATAAGGAAAAAATGCTCTTTTATCCGGAAGGTTTTGACGGCGTGGTAATGAGCAGAGTGGTAGCCGGAGGCGCTGTGGGATTGATCGACGGCGGCTGTTTTGCACAAAAGGAACCGGCGTTTGACCCTGAAGACACGGATGAGGGCGTGGTGAATGTCTCGTCCCCCGAAAAGGCAGAAGAATATGCTGTTTCCGTGCATTTATCCGGGGATTCCCAGGTATGGCATTTTGGAGAAGACTCAGATACCACCTGGATGGGAGTGGGCGGCGCAGTCGGCGAGATCAAGAATTATCCTGCCGGTAAGATCCTCAGTATACAAAGTATAAATGAAGGAAAGATCATGGTCGGCGAAAAGGCTACCGGCAGATATCTGGGAGGAGCTGTGGGCTATATGCTGAACGGGTCTGCTTCGCGGATGTACATTCAGGCACAGAATAACGGCCTGATCGGTACCAAAGACGGAACGGCGGCTATGGGGAAGAGCTATGCGGTAGCGGCAGGCATCGGCTACATGAATAATTTTGGCGCAGCCAATGATGTTTATGTGATCGATACTCAAAACAGCGGAAAACTGTATTGCAACCTGAACAATTCGGATTATACCGGTGCCGGTCTGGCAATCGGCGCAGCACAGCTCAAGTCCTCTCCTACGCTTTATGTAAAAGCGGTCAACAGCGGTGTTGTGAACGGAACGAATGTTTCGAAAGATCAGACCTCCGGTGTGGGGGGGGCGATCGGTTTTGTTAACAATCTGCAGCATTCACATATTTATGCGGAGATGCAGAGTCAGTCACAGATCCATTCGACAGGATTTAATACCGGGGGAGCTGTGGGTGCCATCCGTGAAAAATCTTCCGGAAACAGTGCGGCGGATCTGTTAACGATCACGGCATTTTTGCAGCCGGGAGCAGAGATCACGAGTGACGGAACCAATGCCGGCGGCTGCGTCGGAACGATGCTTCGCCAGGGGAACTATTCCAGTCTGCGGACGAAAGTGTTGGGGAACTGTACGATAAGCGGCAAAGAAAACGTCGGCGGAGTAGCCGGCAGAGCCCAGCAGAACGGTGGCGGAGACGGGGCGTCCGTATATCTGACGGGAGCGGCTGAGGCACCGGTACTTACGGTTCGCGCGGCAAGTGACAAAAAAAATGTCGGTGGCGCGATCGGTCAGGTCGGGGTCAGCGAAGGCACTTATAAGACAGAGATCCATATGCCGAAACAGGATGGGACGGATGATCTGGTTCTGGCTCTGGAGGGATATGAAAATGTCGGCGGTATGATCGGGCGTATGACTCTGACAGATTTTACCAATTCTGCGAGTCATTTTAACTGTGAAACACCGAAGTTTTCTGTGATCCTGCATCCGGCATCCGTGATCACGGCAACCAATCAATATGCCGGTGGCGCGATCGGTCTGTTTGAGGATAAGACAGAAGATCTGTATTTTAAGTCGGATGTGGAAGTAACGATCCGGGAAGGAGCGACGGCGCCTGTGATATCCGGCCCGCAGAATATCGGCGGTGTCTTCGGAAGTATTAAGGCGTGCCATTTTGACGGAAATCTCAGCAGTTATATTTATTCTTCAAATGCGGTTAAAGGGAATAAGAGTGTAGGCGGTGTTGTGGGATATACCGAGATCACAAGATCTGCGGGTGGTTTCCGGACACAGATCAATGCATCCGATGCGATCGTTGCACAGGAAGGCGCAGCCGGCGGATGTATCGGTGTATTGGGAGAAAAAGCCGAGTATGAATATGTAGAAGCGCAATTCGGTCCGACGGACGGAACGATCGCCGCGATCACACCGATCAATGCCAATGGCGGCGATCTGGGCGGATGCATCGGCAGGATGAATACAACGGCTACGGTAAAGCAGGCGACTACGGTAGTAAATACGAGCGCGCCGCTTATTTCGCAGGTACCCTCAGATAAGAATAGTATCGGAGGCGTGATCGGCTATGTGAAAGACGCCGGAAACGTAAGCAGTCTCCGGCTGACCGGAAACAGTGGCGCCGAACTGATCCTGATCGAGCCGGGTTCTTCGTTCGTTGGTGGTCTTGTGGGCGTGGCAGAAGTACAGAACGGTAATAAAACTGCCGGGATCCGGGCGCATCTTGGCGAGGTTTCGGTGGAAGTGCCGGTGAATATATCCGGGAATAAATGCGTGGGCGGATGCTACGGCGTCGTTAAGTATACGGTTCTCGGAAAAGAGGAGAATGCTGCGACGGTTACGATCGACAATGTCGGAACCATTACAGCAGCATACAGCGGAAGCAATCATACGGATGGCGGAACGGGAGCCTTTGCAGGCGTGATCACAGCCGACTCGGTCGTAAATTGCCCGGTAACCGTAAAACTGACGGCAGGCAATTCTGTCAGCGGCGGATTTAATACCGGCGGTGTGATCGGTCTGGTTGCTGAGAGCGTGCTGAAGGGCGATATGACCACGCATTTCGCAGGCGGTTGTATCCGGAGTGATAAAGGCGGTCTCGGTGGTGTGATCGGATCGCTGCAGGGACATGATAAGCCGGCAGTTGTTAAGAATCTTTCCGCATATATTGATGAGCAATATGGCAGCGGTAATGCGGCAGCGACACCGCTCTGTGCGATAACGGATAATGCAGGCACGGGGATCGGCGCTGTGGTCGGGCAGATCGGCGGCTGGACCCGCAGTAACGAGGCCAACAGAACCTATCCGATCGATATTGAAACGATCTCGCTGCATCTGGCGCACAATCTGGTCATTGCGATCGGTAATACATCGGTCGGCGGTGTAATCGGACAGTGTGAATCCTCGAATGCAACGATCAAAAATATCAAAGTGCAGTCGGATGGGGCGGAAATCCACATACAACCGCCGATGAGTCATAAAGATGTGATGGATATCGGAGGCATCATCGGAAACATGCTGGGCTATCTGGAAGAGACCATAACCGTAAACAATGTTGATTTTTATGTTTCGGGAAAAAGATATGTGGGTGGCTGGATCGGCGCTATGGACGGACGCTTCGGAACAGACAGTACCTCGCGTACACTGTATGTGACCGGGATCAAAAAGGTTGAAGGCAGCTTATACGGCATCGGTGGCGTGATCGGTGCAACCGGCTGTTGGAGAAGTATAGCCAAAGTGTATTATAACTTTGATGTGGATCTGAAAGATGCAGAGATCCGATGCACATCGAAAAGCTATGGTGCAACCCATGGAACGGGCGGCGTGATCGGACTGGTGGGGGATCCGAAGGGTGATGCGAACAAAACGAGCAGTCTCTCCTCTGTTTTATACGGAAATGTAAATCTGAAGTTAAATAATACGAAGATCACCGGATACGGAAATGTGGGCGCAATCTACGGTTTTCTTCAGTCAGGCAGCAATATTGCCAGCAGTACCAATCTGACCCTTGTAATAGAGGGAGATTCCTGGGTGACTTCGGAATCTGCCAAAAACGGAGACAAACACGCAGGCGGAATGATCGGAAACAATGAGGCGGCATTCCGGGCAAGAACATTTATAGAGATGTCTTCGGGAGCTGTATTCAGAGTATCTGCACCCGGAGGATATGCCGGAGGCCTGATCGGGAAAAATGCAAATGCCTTTGGACGCAGCGGAAGTGATGAGTTTACGATACCCAAAGATAATATCGGGAGGATTATTGTAGACGGCAACTATACCGGCGCTATTCTCGGATGGAATAGTTCTGCAAACGGCATTGCCGGCCAATGCGGTACGGTTAAACTGGCCGGAGACGATGTGGATGAAGGCAGCGGAACACTGACCTATCATGTTATGAATGTGGAGCTGAAGGGAACGTATGACAAACGCTATCCGCGTGCCGGTTATGTCGGAAAGAATAATTATGATAAGGATACCAATCGGGAGAATAGTTACAACATCTATAATGTGGTGATCGATGGTGATTACGAAACCGATCCTTCCACGATACCGGAAGATACGCAGACCGATACGGAGGAAGAGGAATGGGAGGATCCGGATACCTATGAATGGGATGAGCCGGATCTCCATACCCGGGAGGAATGGGATGAACCGGATATCCATGATCTGGATGAATTTGGCAATCCGGAGGAACCGTTCGGCCATGAAGAATCGGACGGTGTGAAGGAAACGCGGGAGGAGACGGATATCCCTGAAAAGGAGGACTCCGAAGAGGAGGATGCGGATATCGTGCATGACCGGGATCACGATGCGTTTGATGAAGGTGATCCGGAAGAAAATTTCGAGACCGAAGGTGATTCCGGAGACGATGAGGATTCGGAAGCGTAGCCGATAGGCAAGTGCGTAATAAGGAAAAATATGGTATACTGATACGTATGGAAGAAGAAATTGTATTTGAACAACGTACAATATGGAGCGTATTGCGGAAGATGCTTCTTCCGGGCGTGATCCTGCTGATCGTGCTGGCAATCTTCTTTTGCTGGTGCAGGATCGATTCGCAGGCGCATCATGTGATGCAGGAAGCCAGAGATATCCGCGTGGCGATGCGTCTGACTGCTTTGGAGAGCGCGGCTGCGGGAAAGGCCCTGTATGCGCCGGAGAGGTCGGACGGAATGATCGAGGGAGCCGCACAGAAGATCCGCGAGTTAACCTATGCAGATGGTAAGATCATGTTGACCGGATGGGATGATATGAACGGTCTGCCGCGATCCTTTACCTACCGAAAGGGTTCGTTTATGGTGGAGTATAAAGCATTGGGCGATGGGAGCTCGACGGACGGACAGTGGGATATCTATTATGAGTTTCATGTATTAACGTATACGACAGCATGGGGTGAATAAAATAAGGCAGCAGGAGATAGTAGAAGATGCCGGAGTATAAATTTAAATCGCAGGACGCGGACGGAAAGCAATATAATGGTAAAGCGTTTGCTATCGATGAAGCGGACCTGCAGAAGAAACTGCGGAACAAAGGACAGATGCTGGTAAGCGCCAGTGCTGTCGGCAAAAAGATCACACTAAAACCTCTGAAAAAAAGTGAACTGGCAAATTTCTGTACCGAGCTGGGAACCATGACCCAGGCCGGCGTACCTTTGGTGCGTCTATTGGAGATCCTGGCGGGGAATGAGTCGATCACACCCTATGAAAGATATCTGTTTACTGAATTGCGGACTAAGGTGGTACAGGGTATCGGATTGTCCACAACGATGGAAAATCTGTATCCGGCCTTTCCGCCGCTGATGATCTATATGTTCCGTGCAGCGGAGAGTTCCGGTAATATGGATATTACGGCACTGAACCTGGCGGATCAGTTCACCAGAGAGTTTCAGCTGGAGGAAAACACCAAGAGTGCGCTGGTCTATCCGAAGATCCTGATGGCACTCATCGTCGGCGTGGTACTGGCCATCTTCGGGTTTGTTATGCCGCAATTTCAGGAACTGTTTGCACAGATGCAGAGTCTGCCGCTTACGACCCGTGTTCTGATCGCCATCAGTGATTTTGTATCGGGATTCTGGTATGTGATCCTTATCGGCGGCGCGGCGTTCATCTTCTTCGGACGTATCATACTCCGTGTTCCGAAGGTCAAGCTTTTTGTTGATACCATGAAAACAAAAGGCAAGATCGGAAAGCTGAACAATACGATCTATTCCGCACGTTTTGCGAGAACCTTGAGTTCTCTGTATTCGGCCGGTATTCCGGTAGATAAGTGCGTGGCTATTGCCAGCCAGACGATTGGCAATAAGTATGTGGAAAAACAGTTTGATCAGGTGTCGAAAGATCTGCAGGCCGGTGTGTCCCTTTCGGATGCTATTGAAAAAGTAGACGGCTTTATCATTAAGCTGCCGTCCGTCATCCGGGTCGGTGAAGAAACCGGTATGCTGGATAAGATGCTTACTTCGATCGCAAATGATCTGGATTTCAAGGCGGCGCAGGCGATGTCGCGTCTTGTTAAATATATCGAGCCGGTAACGATCATCGTGATGGCAGTGATCGTAGGTTTTGTTATGATCGGTGTTATCACTCCGATCTATCAGAGCTACTCTACGATCGGAGCGGGCTAAAAAACAGGGAATCGGACAGAAACTCGTAAACGGAGATATGGCATATGAAGGTTAATGTTTTCTTATCGAACAGCAGCATACAGGTGGTACTGGGAGAAAAATCAGGAAAGAAGGTAAGGATCAAAGCGCTTTATGCGGATGAGATCCCTGATGGTACACTGCTCAATGGTACCGTCATCAATGAGACGGCCCTGCAGGATACCATTCGTGATACCTGGCGCAAACATGCGATCAAGGAAAAGGCGGTCGATCTGGTGATCAACAGCCCCCATCTGATGGCTCGAAGGATCGAAATGCCTCTGATGAAGGGAAACAAGGCCACAAAGTATGTCAATAATGAAGTAGATGAGAAGGATACCGCCCGTTTCAGCGAACCGATCCTCGGATGGTATCCGATCAGCAAAAAGAAAAAAACGCAGCTGGTGATCTCGGAGATGGCGGAGAAGGAGTTTGTTGAAACCTATATCCGTATCTTTGAATCTGCCGGAATAAAACTGAATTCTCTCCATGCCGGTATCAACCTGGCCGTAAATATGATGCAGACGCAGGTGGGCAGCAATACCGTGGTCTATATGATCCTGGACGGTATGAACCTTACTACGATATTGTTTGCAGAGGGGAATTATTTCAATAATCTGAATACCCGTGTATATTCGATCCCCGGGACTTCGGAGTTTTCAGCTGAGATCCGAAACGCTATCTCCGCTATCCGGCAGTTTGCCACAGCACAGCACATTGAGCAGCAGATCAGCAATATCTATATTGCGGGGCTGAATACGGAAGATATGAACCTGTTGAAGAGCGAGCTGCAGGGGTATCCGCTCGGGGATGTACTGGGGATCATGACCCGTCCGGACTGCGTGGTGATGAATACTGCAGCGGACAAATTCGGGGATTATCTGTTTTCGATCGCGGGCTTTTTCGGAACACAGGAAGGGCTTTCCATCCTGGAGGCGCTGAAGCGTGATTCCAAGGAATATCAGAAGAAAAAAACGATCACCGGTCTGGTGGTGCCGTATATCGTAGTAGTGGTTTTACTGATCATAGCGACGATCGTGCTTGTAGTGGTAAACAGCATGAAGAAAGCGGAACTGGAAGTATTGCAGCAGTACAATATGCAGCCGGCAATCGTGGAAGCGTCAGCGGAATACGACAGGATCATGCAGGAAGCGGGTAAGCTGGGCAGAGCACAGGGCAGTGTGGAGCTGCTGAAGGAATACCGGGATACCTATCCCATTCCGGATTCTTCTGTGAATAAAAGCATTATGGATGCGGCAGCGCTTGAGGATGTGGAAGTGGTGATCGATTCCTATTCTGCGGAAAGCGGTGTGCTGGAGATCGTCGCTACGGGAGAAGACGTGGAAAAGATCAATAAATTCATAGCGAGACTTCTGGCGATGGATATCTATGAACTGGTGGATTATACCGGATATACCAAAAACGAATCGGACGGTACGTGGTCGATCCATGTAGTATGTACGCTGGCGGAGGGGTGATCTATGGAAGCTACATTAACGGCACGGGATAAAAAACTGTTATATATACTGGGATTCATTGTGATAGCATTTGTATTCGGCTGGATTTTGATGCGACCGGTCATCAGGTCGATCATCACGACCAATGAAGAGATTGCTTCAGCACAGGCGTTGAAGCAGCAGAATGAGAATAAATCTCTGGGGCTTATGTCTGCACAGATTCTGATGGACAAGTTTGAGGAAGATCTGGAGACTGCAACGGAAGAATACTATGCGCCGATGGATTCCTCTGAGATCGATAAGATGTTTACTATGTATGTGCTGGGATTTGGCTTACGGGCGAAGGATCTGATCATCGCTATGCCGTCCTCGGCATTAGAAGAGATGCCATATAAGCATTCGGAGGCCGGGAAACTGTTGCAGGAAAAGGAAGCATTGTCCTCGGATTCGTCAGACATACTGACGGATGAGACTCTTGTCGGGGATTCTGCCGGCGTGGTCTCTGCGGACGATCTGTCATTGATGGTCAGTTTTACACAGACTCCGCTGGATGCTTATTCTGAAAAGAAGATGACAGTGAAGGATACAACAGCGTCCGGGATCAGTTGCGCGGAGGTAACGATCGTGCTGACCGGATCGCAGGAACGGGCGCAGAAACTTTTGGATGATATCCTGGTGAAACCCTCTGTGCGTGTGACCGGGTTCGCCTGGGATGATACGCCGCCGGTAGTACGGACACTGGAAGACGGAACCGTGCTGGTATCGGACAGCCGAGAGAAACAGCTGACGGTGCGCTTGAATCTGTATATGTATGACAGTGAAAAGGCAGGTATCGAAGTGGCAAGAAAAAAAGATTAATAGGGGAAGAAATGGGGGAGATAATACTGTATGGATAATAAACTCATAAAAGAAATACGTTTGGGCGACCTGATGGTCAATTCCGGTTATATCACGGAACAGCAGCTGATGGAGGCACTGGCACTGCAGAAGCAGGACAGGTCAAAACGTATCGGTCAGATCCTGATCGAGCAGGGGTATGTGCAGGAGCGCCAGATGCTGACGGCTCTGGCGGATCGTCTGCAGACCAGTCTGATCGATATCTCCACTTATCCGGTGGAAGAAGAAGCGGTAAAGACCATTCCGATCCAGATGGCGCAGCAATACCTGATCCTGCCGGTATCCCTGCAGGAAGGTCTGCTGACGGTGGCAATGAATGATCCGCTGAACCTGTATGCGATCGAGGATGTGCGCCAGACCACGGGTATGAATATCCATTCCCTGCTGGCGGAATCCCAGCCCCTGAAGGATGCCATCACCTATCACTATGCTGCAATCAAGACGAAACAGGCAGCCGCAAATGCCAGTGAGAATGCATCCGCCAGCGAAACACAGGAAGTTATCATTGATGCCAATGCGACGGCAGATGATGCCCCGATCATCAATCTGGTAAACTCACTTCTGGATAAAGCATATCAGGACGGCGTATCCGACGTGCATATTGAGCCGTTTGAAAAAGAGATCCTGGTGCGTATGCGTACCGACGGCGTATTGCTCAACTATATGACGCTGAACAAAAACGTGCAGAATGCATTGGTAGCCCGTATCAAGATCATCGGCGAACTGGATATCGCAGAACGCCGTGTACCGCAGGACGGACATTTCCGTATCCGTATCCGTGATCAGATCGTCAACGTCCGTGTCAGCGTGATCCCGACGGTTTTCGGTGAAAAGGTGGTAATGCGTATCCTGGCATCCAATTCGGATATTGATCACAGTGATACCTTTGGTATGACGCCGAATAATTATCAGAAATTCATCAAGATGCTGAAATCGCCGAACGGTCTGATCTACATCACCGGACCCACCGGTTCCGGTAAGACCACGACACTGTATATGGCGCTGGGATCCCTGGCGACAAAGCCGGTGAACATTTCCACCATTGAAGATCCGGTGGAGAAGAATCTGGCACACTTAAATCAGATGCAGGTGCATCCGACTGCCGGCCTTACCTTTGAAGTGGGACTGCGGGCACTGTTGCGACAGGACCCGGATGTCATCATGGTGGGTGAGACGCGAGACCCCGAGACGGCAAGCATCTCTCTTCGGGCTGCTATCACCGGTCACCTGGTGCTTTCGACCCTGCATACTAACGATGCGGTATCGACCATCATCCGTCTGATCGATATGGGGGCGGAACCGTATCTGCTGTCTTCAGCGCTGGTAGGAGCAGTAGCCCAGCGACTTCTTCGTAAGGTATGTCCGTACTGCGGTCAGGTGGTTGGGCTGGACGAAGCCGAGCGTGAGTTTGCGGGACGGGATATCCCTACAGCCAAAAAAGCGATGGGATGCGCAAAATGTCACAATACCGGCTATTCCGGCCGTATCGCAGTGCATGAAGTGCTGGTGGCAGACAAGATGGTGCGTGGTATGATCGCCGCCGGCGCCACAGCCGAAGAGATCACCAAATATGCGATCGAATACCAGGGGATGGAGAGTATCAAGATGGCTGCTCTGCGCTTGCTGGAAGAGGGTGTCACCACCATGGAAGAGGTACAGCGTATCGCGTATAATGAATAACAATACTTTCGCGGCTTCCCCTGGAGGAGAAGCTGACTGATGAGGTGTAATACCAGTGATTTACATATTTTTTTTACTGTTAATTACACATGTTTCATAAAAATTAAATAGATAGATGTGCATAAAATTTATTGTAATTTATTGAATTTTGCTATAAAGTTTGTTATAATTAAACCGATATATAAAATAGTTGTGGCAGAGGGACAGGACGTCCCACCTATCAAAAAAAATGTAAAGGAGTACATGAGTATGAAGAGAACAAAGATGAAAATGAACAACAAAGGTTTCACATTGGTAGAGTTGATCGTAGTTCTGGTCATCCTGGCAATCCTGGCAGCTATCCTGGTACCGACTCTGATGGGTTATATTGATAAGGCGAGATCAGAGAAGGATTTCTCTACGGCTCAGGCAGTGAGAGTTGCAGTGCAGTCGGTAATTGCAGAGAAGTATGGTAAATCAGGAACTGATGTATCAGCTTTAACTGCTGATGAGATTAATTCTGCTTTGGCATTGATTGGTGCAAAAGATGGCAAAGTAGATGGTCAGAGCGTTTCTGTATCTACAGACAATGTTACAATTGTTAATAACCAGTTAACAAAGATTGTTGTCACGATCAATGATAGTAATTATACTTATGATAGTTCTAAGAATACTTGGGAAGCAGCTAAAAAGCAAACGCAATAAACAGACAATTGGAACATTTTGAAGCCCGGCAGATTGCCGGGCTTTTTTACTATAGTAAATAGCGTTGCAATTCTTATAGCAAAAAAGCCCTCCCCTGTATGGGGAGGGCCGTATGAGATAAAATCATAATGCTTTTTTATGCTTTCTTTACCAGCAGGCTTTCACCGGTCATTTCCTTCGGCTGCGGCAGATCCATGATCTGGAGCAGGGTAGGAGCGATGTCGCACAGGCGGCCGCCTTCACGCAGGGTGTAGGACGGATCGTAGTTGTACAGGATGAACGGTACCGGGTTGGTGGTGTGTGCGGTGTGCGGTTCGCCGGTCTCGTAGTTCAGCATCTGCTCGCAGTTTCCGTGATCTGCGCAGATGAAGAGTACGCCGTCCATCTGCTTTACGGCTTCTACCGCAGCGCCCACGCACTGGTCGATACGCTCTACTGCCTTAACAGCAGCTTCCAGCACGCCGGTGTGGCCGACCATATCCGGGTTTGCAAAGTTGATGATAACAACATCGTACTTACCGGAGGTGATCATAGCATCCAGTTTCTCGCTGACTTCCGGAGCACTCATTTCCGGCTTCAGGTCGTAAGTAGCGACTGCCGGAGAGTTTACCAGGATGCGGTCTTCGTCTTTGTTCGGCTCTTCGATACCGCCGTTGAAGAAGAAGGTTACGTGTGCATATTTCTCAGTCTCAGCAATTCTCAACTGCTTTAAGCCGTTGTTTGCCAGATATTCGCCGAAGGTGTTCTTGATCTCTTCCTTCTTGAAAGCTACGAACTTGTTCGGGATGGTCTCGTCATAATCCTTGAAGCATACATAGGTGAGCGGCATAAATCCGTTTGCACGCTTCAGATACTTGATGCACTTGGTATCTGCTGCATCACCCGGCTGTGCGGCGATGTCTTCGTCGGTAAAGCAGAATGCCTTGGTGATCTCTCTTGCACGGTCCGGACGGAAGTTGAAGAAGATCACGGAATCGTTCGGTTTTACAACGGAGAGCGGCTTGCCTGCTTCATCGGTGATCACGGTGGGCAGAACGAATTCGTCCGTTATGCCGTCATCGTAGGATGCCTGCATAGCGGCTACCGGATCGGTTGCAATGACGCCCTTGCCCAGTACCAGGCTGTCGTAAGCCTTCTGGATACGATCCCAGTTGTTATCACGGTCCATTGCATAGTAACGGCCGGACATGGATGCTACCTTACCTACGCCGATCTCTTTGGTCTTGTCTACCAGTTCCTGCAGGTAATCCTTACCGGATGCAGGCGGGGTATCACGTCCGTCAAAGAACGGATGGATGAAGACTTTCTCCAGGCCTTCGCGCTTGCACAGCTCCAGGATCGCATACAGATGTGTATTGTGGCTGTGCACGCCGCCATCGGAGAGCAGGCCCCAGATGTGCAGGTCGGAATCATTCTTCTTGCAGTTCTCGATCGCGCGCAGCAGTTCTTCGTTCTTGAAGAATACGCCGTCTTCGATATATTTGGTGATGAGGGTCAGATCCTGATAGATGATGCGGCCGGAGCCGATGTTCATATGGCCTACCTCGGAGTTGCCCATCTGGCCGTCCGGCAGACCTACTGCCAGACCGGATGCGTAGCCCTTTACGAACGGACATTCCGCTTCCAGCTTATCCATAACCGGGGTGTTTGCGATCGCGATGGCATTTGCTTCTTTGTTGTCGGACAGACCGTAGCCGTCCAGTACCATCAAAACAACAGGTTTTTGCTTCATGATAGTTCTCCTTTATGATTGAAATGTGTGTAACTATTAATGTTTTTTCGCAACGTCCTACATTATACAATAAGAAAGCTTATTTCGCAACAAAACGATTTTGCGCAGCATCATAGATATAGCCGATGGCGGCAAGCTTCTCCGTGAGTTCTGTTTCGTTCAGGCCGTTGGATGCGGCAAAGTCTGCCAGAGAAGAATAGTTATCGCGCAGCTGGGTATTCACATAGCTTAAAAGCATGACAGGGTCTTTTGGGATCATGATGGTCTCCTTTCTGATCAATACGTTAGACATCTCTAACATTTTAGCCCTATAGGCAGTAAAATGCAATCTGCAAAAATACGAAAATGAGTCTTTACAAGGGAAAATGTTTGTGCTATTTTAATACCGTTGTTTCTGGGAATTTCAAGGCGGATCGCCACATTTTTTCCGAGAAATTGTAGTTGCAGGTGATGTTGGTGTTCATTATAATGAAAGGAGAGAACTGTGGAATTTGTTTACAGTACTTTCTATCTGAGTCCGGCTGAATATGCGAAAATATACAGCGAGATCAATACGGATTACAGTAAGTATGAAGGGAAGAGATTGGCGGTTCATATGTCTTATGGTGTTGATGATGAGCCGTACTGGTATTATTTTGAGAACCGTGGTTATGATGATTATAATATTTACATGCGTGTGAGAGTATGAGGTGAGAATATGGAAGAGTTATTATATCGTTTGAACCGAGTGGAGGATTCGTATTATGATTTTGTATCAGCAATGGCGCGCTATGCCGAAAAAAAACCGGAACGATTAAATAAATTGTTGATGTTCATAAAAGATAATCCAACAGCAAAATCTTCTGATATTATCGAGTTTGTTTCTGATCAGGCAGATTTTTTTGAAGATGCTGCGTATATGAGTGCTGTTTAAGGCAAAATGTTTCACGTGAAGTAGACTTGTTCCCGCAACAATACGTTTGCAAAACAGCAGCTTCTCTGCTATATTAAATAGTGGTGAAAAGCCAAAAAAACTTGATAGATGGGGGTAGGAAAAATGGCAGAGAACGGATTTCATGATTATAAGTGTCCGAACTGCGGGGGACCGCTGGCGTTTCGCGGTGATCTGAACAAGATGGTCTGTGAGTATTGCGACAGTCAGTTTGATATGTCGGAGTTTTCGCAGGATACGCAGGTCAAGGAAGAGGTAACGGACTGGCAGCAGTCGGCGACGCAGCAGATGGACGGGACAGGCATGAAGGAGTATGTCTGCAATACCTGTGCGGCAGTCCTGGTGGCAGAAGAAACGACCGGCGCGACGGAATGTCCGTACTGCGGCAATCCGCTGGTCATCAAGGATACCTTTGAAGGCATTAATCTGCCGGACGGCATCATTCCGTTTGCGGTAGATAAAGCCAAGGCGCAGGAGGCACTGCAAAATTTCTATAAGGGTAAGAAACTGATCCCGGACAGCTTTATTGATAAAAACCGTATTGACAATATCAATGGTCTGTATGTGCCGTTCTGGCTCTTTGACTGTGATACCGACGGCGACTGCTTCTATCGCGCGACGAAAGAGCGCGAGTATGACAAGGGAAATGAAGTCTGGAAGGAGATCCAGGATTATGCCGTTACCAGAAGCGCAAAGATGCGTTTCGAAAAGGTGCCGGCGGACGGTTCCAAGGAGATGAAGGATGCCTATATGGATTCCTTAGAGCCGTTTGATTATTCCAAGATCACGGACTACAATCCGGCTTATATGTCCGGATACGTGGCAAACAAATACGACGAGGATGCCAATGCGGTGAAGGAGCGCGTGGACGGACGTATCCGTTCGACGGCAAAGCAGAAGATCCGCGATACCGTAAAGGGGTATTCCAGTGTAAATGCAACCGCGGAGAATATCAATATCCGTGACGGACGCGTCCGTTACTGTATGCTGCCGGTGTGGATGCTTTCCACCCAGTGGAACGGACAGGTTTACAGTTTCGCGATGAACGGACAGAGCGGTAAGGTGGTTGGTGACCTGCCCATCGATTCGGGCAAGAGTACCAAACTGTTTATCACTTCAGCGTTGATCACGGCAGTGATCGCGGCGCTTATCCTGTATTTCATCCTGGGCGGAGACGCGATCACATTTATTGCGGCAATCGTCATCGGTGTCATCGGAGGCTGGATCTCATTGTCTTCCGCAAAAGCGGCAATGGTTGCGGCGGAAAAGACGCAGGCGGACCATTTCCTGGTGGACAATTCGTTTGCGCTCTCCAGACAGGAGGATCGCTATACCGGTACCAGACATGAGTTTGTAAGAAAGAGAGAGTCGAATAATAAGTGAACGATCCCTGTGAGTTATGCATGCATTATGAATATGATGAGGAATACGATAATTACGAATGCGATGCCGGGCTGGACGAGGACGATATGTACCGTTTCCTGACCGGAAAGACGCAGGGATGCCCCTTTTTCCAACAGGGGGATGAGTACCAGATCGTAAAACATCAGATGTAAAGAGTATTTATAGCGGCTCCTTCGCCGGAAGCCCTGCCTTGCGGGGATACTTTTTCGGCGTGGGGGCTGTTTTTTTGATGACAGCCAGGCATCTGGGATCGCCGGATTCCGGCAGGCAGTATTCGGTCACCTGCTCCGCGGTCCCGCCCAGCAGTTTGAGAGCCTTTGCTGCGGCGGCATATTCGGATGTCCCGCTTTCGGCGGCGGTAAAGCCGGAAGCTTTGTAAGCAATAAAATATCCGCCGGTCCTTACATAAGGCAGGCAGTATTCGGCAAGCGTGGACATATTGGCAACGGCACGGGAGACCGCAAAGTCAAAGCTTTCCCGCAGCTGGTCCGGTTTTGCGAAATCTTCCGCGCGTCCGTGGATGGCCCGGATCCTCTGCAGGCCCAGGCGGGTGATCACTTCGTTTAAGAAATTGACGCGTTTATTCAGCGAATCCAGCAGAGTGATCTGCAATCCGGGGAAGGCGATCTTTAAAGGAATGCCCGGAAAACCGGCGCCGGTCCCGATATCGATGACGGAAAGCGTCTTGCCGTCCCTGATGCCCGCCAGAGATGTACTGTCCGGTAAAAGAACCGGCAGGATGCTGTCAGCGAAGTGTTTCTGCAGTACCTCTTCCGGTTCGGTGATGGCGGTCAGGTTCATAAAAGAATTCCATTCCAGCAACAGATCATTGTATCGGAGAAACTGTTCTGCCTGTGTTTCATTCAAAGCGATCGGCAGCTGCTGCATATATTGTATCAGACGTTCTTTTTCCATAAAGGTTACCTTTTTATTTTTCGGGATTTGCGCACCGGTTATATTTCTGATAAGCGGCTTTTGCATCTTTTAAACTGTTGCGGCGGATGTGCGCATGATCGCCGCCGAGCATGGTGAAATACCCCAGCTCACAGTCGAGCCCGATGATATGTTTACAGTTCACGATGTAACTTTTGTGACAATGAAAGAAAGATTCCGGCAGGGTACCGGCCATTTCTTCCAGGCTGCCGGTACGTTTCGGGGTGCTCCCGTCTGTCATATGATAAAAGACGTTATGTCCGTTCTGCTCGATATAAACAATGGAATCGTAAGGCAGGCGCTGCATCCTGCCGTCCACTTTTAAAGTGAGACCGGGGCGCATTTCCTGTCTTTGCAGGGCCATAGCGCAGACTTCCTTCAGGTCATCGGGACGCAGGGGTTTTTGCAGATAGCGGTCGATATGCAGCCGGAAACCGTCCATCGTATGATCCGGACTGGAGGTGATAAAAGCGATCGGAACCATCTGATCCGCGTTGCGGAGCTGCTCCGCTGCGGAGATCCCTCCGATCCCCTCCATATAGATATCCAAAAGAACCAGATCGAACCGGTCGGTATGGTAATCGTTCAGAAGATCTTCTGCACATGGATAGTAGGCGCATTCCGCGGGAACATCCGCAACCTGCAGTGCTTTTTGAAGGATTTTGTATTCCATTATGTTGTCGTCGCACATAGCAATACGGATTGTTTTCATAAAAAATATTATAGCGCAGCAGCACGTAAAAATCAATAATCGCAATGTTGGAACAAATATTCTAAAAAAGTCAAGTGCGAGTTATGAAGAAAAAGTGCAAAAAAAACGCTTTACAATTTGTGCAGGCTGTAATATGATACGTTTCGGCAATTAAAGAGCGGGATAATGTGATCCCGACAAAACACACTTTTTCAAAAGGGAGGAAAAAGATTATGAAGAAGAGAATTATGGCACTGGCAATGGCAGGGGTACTGAGCATGGGTATCCTGGCAGGTTGTGGCGGAGATACTTCTGCTACCACAGCAAGCGCAGAGGCACCGGCTGCAACTGAGGCAGCAGAAGCAACTGAAGCACCGGCAGCTACCGAAGCTCCGGAAGCGACCGAAGCACCGGAAGCTACTGAGGCACCGGCAGCAGAAGCTGAGGAAGATGTTGAGTACACCTATGATGATGGCTTTTATGTAAACGATGGCAGCAGCGATGCAGTGATCTGCTTCTTCCAGGGTTCTGACGGTTCTCAGGTAGCTTACCTGAATGATGGTGAGAATGAGATCTTTGCTGAGTATGAAGTAGCAGAGGCAGAGCTGGAAGACGGTACACCGTATATGCTGGTTCAGGTAGGTGATGCAGTTCTTGGTTACATCAGCGATGGCGAGGATTTCTACATTGTTGATGAAGAGGGTAACCTGGCAGCAGCAGCAGAGCTGACCGAGGAAGAGGCTGACGCTCTTCTGTCCGCTGTAGATGCAAGCGCTGCTGATGAGGAAGCTGCTGCAGATGAGGCTGCAGATGCAGACTTCACTTATGACAGCGGTTTCTATGTAAACGACGGCAGCAGCGATGCGATCATCTGCTTCTTTGAGGGAGCTGACGGTTCTCAGGTAGCTTATGTAAACGATGGCGAGAACGAAGTTTTTGCTGAGTATGAAGTAGCAGAGGCTGAGACCGAAGACGGCACACCGTATATGCTGGTACAGGTTGGTGATGTAGTACTTGGTTATCTGAGCGATGGCGATGACTGGTACATCGTTGATGAGGACGGCAACCTGGCAGCAGCTGCTGAGCTTTCCGAGGAAGAGGCTGAGGCAATCTTGGAGGCAGTAGCTGAATAATAAAAATACGGCAGGAAGCCGGATGAAATTTACTGTAGTTACGTGAGTGAGATCCTCCCGGCGAAAAACCGGGGGGATTTTTGTATCTTAGGAAGACATAAGTAAAGCGATTTGCAATTGCGTATATTTATATATTGTAGAAGCAGCTTTTTCTACTATATAATAAAGTAACTGTTGATCAGAGCATCAGAATGCAAAGGAGTGTTTATGAAAAGAAGATGGATTGCTTTGTTGCTGACGTTAAGTATGTGTACCGGTCTTCTGGGTGGCTGCGGGGAAGACGATGATGCGCTTGTGACCGGGGAAGGGGACGGCGGAGAAGTAACTGCCGAGAACGGAGACGGCGCGGAAGGCGGCGGTTCGGCAAGCCCGGTACGTAATCTGGAAGGAGCTTCGACCAGGCTGCAGGTGAGCCGTACGACCGGTGAGATGACGATCACAAGAAGCCCGTTCGGCAACAAGAGCATGGGTGCGGACGGCACCTGGACCATCTTTGTATATCTCTGCGGCGCAGATCTGGAATCGGAAAACGGCATGGCGACCGGGGATCTGCAGGAGATGCTGGATGCAAACGCCAGTGATCAGGTGCACTTTGTAGTACAGACCGGCGGCGCGAACAGCTGGGATAACAGTGTTGTGGATGCCGGGAAGATTCAGCGTTTTGTCGTGGAAGGCAATGACCTGAAGGAAGTCTACAGCGAATCGAGGCGAAGCATGGCAGATGTTTCCACGCTGACGGATTTCCTGCGCTGGGGTATTTCGGAATATCCGGCAGAACATATGGGTGTGGTATTCTGGGACCACGGCAGCGGCAGCATCAACGGTGTCTGCTTTGACGAAACGGATCATGATAACTCCCTGGCGCTGCGCGATCTGGATAATGCATTCCTGAGCATTACCGATACGATGACAGACCGGTTTGAGTTTATCGGTTTTGATGCCTGTCTGATGGGAACGATCGAGAGTGCGAACATACTGGCGCCGTATGCCAGATATATGATCGGTTCGGAAGAGATCGAACCGGGATACGGATGGGATTATGAGAAGATCGGCAATTATCTTGCAGAGAATCCCGGCGCAGACGGAACCGAGATCGGTAAAGTGGTCTGCGACAGTTTTTATGATATGTGTGAAGAGATCGGTTCGGAAGATATGGCAACCCTTTCGGTGATCGATCTGGATAAGGTAGATGATATTCTGATCAGCTTTAACACCTTTGCGAAGGATATCTACGAAGCCGGAGAAGGTGCATCGGAGCTGGCGGATATGGTCCGCAGCATAGAAAGCAGCGATAATTTCGGCGGGAACAACCGCAGTGAAGGTTATACCAATATGGTGGATCTGGGCGGCCTCGTGAGCGGCTGCTCGGCGTATTCGTCTTCTGCGCAGAGCGTGATCTCGGCGATCGATGATGCGGTCGTGTATAAGCGCGTCGGTTCGGATCATAAGAGCTCATGCGGTCTTTCGACTTATTATCCGCTGAGTCTCCAGGGTTCCATGGAAATGAAGATCTTCGGAGATATCTGTGTCAGCCCGTATTACCTTTCTTTTGTGGAACGCCAGAGCTACGGCAGCGTTTATGATACGGGGGACAGCAGCGGATATTCCATCGATGAGGAGAATACCTATTATGATGAGGAAGAGGGTATCTTCTATTTTGAAGAGGAAGGTGTCCTGTTTGCTTATGACGAAAATGACGGTTCCTACTATTATTATGATGAAGATGAGGACGAGTGGTATGAACTCGATGAGGATTCTGAGGCAGGAAACAGTATCGACGAAGAAAGTACCTATTATGATGAAGAAGAAGGTATTTTCTATTTTGCTGAGGATGGTGTCACCTATGCATATGACGAAAATGAGGGTGAATACTATTATTACGATGAGAATGATGATGAGTGGTATGTCGTAGATGATTCTGAAGGCAGTGATGATTCCTATGCTTATGATGATGACTACTGGTATGACGAAGATGACATGTGGACCTTTGGCTGGGATGAATGTTACTACGATGAGGACAGTGACTGCTATCGCAGCAAGTCGGTTCAGGATGACCGCTTTGATTATGCGGATGAGTTTGAAGTGACCGGTGAAAGTAAGAAGATCACGTTCTCACAGAAACCGGGACTGGACGACGAGGGAACACTGTCCTTCACACTGAACGCAAAGGGCATTGACAATGCGGCGCTGGTATACGGCTATGTATATGAGTACATCGAGAATGAAAATGATCTGCTGCTTTTAGGTGAAACCTATGATATCTACGGTGACTGGGAAACCGGACATTTTGAGGACGGTTTTGACGGATACTGGCTCTCCCTGCCGGACGGACAGAATCTGGCAACCTATATCGTAGATTATGATGAGGATTATATCATCTATACCTCACCGGTAGAGGTCAACGGAGTAGAGACCAATCTGCGTCTGCGCCAGAACTTGGATGACTGGAGTGTTACGATCGAGGGCATCTGGAACGGTATCGATGAAAACGGTATGGCGGCGAGAGATGTACGTAAGCTGAATGCCGGGGATGAGATCGTTCCGGT
>JAFWRC010000152.1 GCA_017508825.1 Lachnospiraceae bacterium | reverse complement strand
GATTAAGGATTGCATCCGTTTTTTAGGTTGATATCTTTGAAGCGCCTCAATGCCGGCGGCGGACCCGGAATATTAGAAATATTTACTTTACAACAAGGAACATACGTTCTATACTGTTTCATGAGGTGAAGACAGTATGGAAACATTAAGACCGGTGGATGTGATCTGCCAGCATTCCGCAGACGGGAAGGTGATCCCGTTACAGATCCGCCTGACGGATGAAGACGGGTTTAAGCAGACATACAGGATCAAGGATTACCGCGACCGATCCAATCAGGGCGCGCACCAGATGCCGGACGGTGTGTTTGTACATGACGGTATTATGGTATTCGAGTGCCATATTGTGGTATTTGACCGACTCCGGTTGATACGGCTGTATTATAATACACGATCCGGGACGAAATGGCAGATGACGGGGTGAGAATAGAGGTATTTAATGACATACGAATTTAGAGAAGTAATCTGTCCATACTGCAAGCATCAGTTTATGTTTCATAAGAATGCCGGTGGAGTACGGGCATACGAGTATATAGACAGGATCACAGGGAAAAAGATGTATCCTGAAAGATGTACACAATGCAATAAACGGCTTTTTGCGATAGAGAATGTTTTGGAAGGCATTTGTGAAGATGACGAAAGAGTGCTGGAAAAGCCGATCGATGTAAAGAGATGATACGGAAAAGAAAAAATGAAATATGACAATATTATCTGTGCTACATTCATAAAGCGTCCGAACCGCTTTATCGCTGAGGTGGAGATCAATGGGCATAAGGAAACGGTTCATGTGAAGAATACCGGACGATGCAGGGAACTGTTGCTTCCGGGATGCGAAGTGTGGCTGACTGCTCCGGGGACACCGGATCGAAAGACGAAGTACGATATGGTAGCCGTACGGAAAGACACCGGGATACTTTTCAATATAGATAGCCAGGCACCGAACAAGGTGGTGAAGGAGTGGCTGGAAACCAGGGCTTATGACAGGGTAATACCGGAATACGCCTATGGTGACTCGCGTATAGATTTCTATATGGAGCGCGGCAAAGAAAAGTTTCTTATGGAGGTTAAGGGCTGTACGTTGGAGGTGGATGGTATCGGCTATTTCCCGGATGCACCGACAGAGCGTGGTATAAAGCATATACGGGAGTTGATAAAGGCTAAGAAAGCGGGATATCATGCAATACTGGCGTTTGTGATTCAGATGGACGGCGTGACTGAGGTGCGGCCGAATATCAGTACACATAAGGAGTTCGGACAGGCTATGGATGCGGCAAAACAGGCAGGGGTGGAGATTCTGTTTCTTACATGTCATGTGGAACCGGATGAATTGGTGATAAGCATATAAGACAGGGGATTGAGATGGATGCATGGAAAACTCTGAAAACAGAAAAGATTTTGGATGATTATCATGTGAGCGTAAATAAATGCACAGTGGAACTTCCGGATGGCGCAATGATCCCGGATTTTTATACCGTCAGTCTTCCGGATGCTGCGATGATCGCGGCTATTACCAAGGACGGCGATCTTCTTTTGAAGAGCGAGTACCGATATGCTTGTGGAGAGGATGTGATCGAGTGCCCGGCCGGGATGTTTGATCTGGAGGAGAATGATCCGCTGGTTGTTGCAAAGCGTGAGCTGCAGGAAGAAACGGGGTATACTTCTGAGGATTGGACATATCTTGGGCCTACCTATGAATCGACATCAAAGCTGACCAACCGCATGCATTTTTTCATGGCAAAGGATTGTATACAGACTGGATCGCAGCAGCTGGATGAAAACGAACATTTGACAGTTATGAAGGTGAAGTTGGAAGAAGCGGTGAATATGGTGATGGATGGACAGATCAAGGCTAACAGTGCGGCTCATTTAATCCTGAAAGTATACATGATGTCCCCGGTGAAAAATGAGAGCATATAAGCAACTTTCGAGAGAAAAGATTGATCTGGTGAGGAGATACAACTATGGGCAGACTAAAAGATTTGAGAAAATATGTGGATACTGAGATCAATAAGATGGAGGATGCGGATAAACGCACAGGAGCAATAGCACATCTTTATGGGGTATCGTTGGCGGCAACGATGATCGCGAAGAAGCGCGGGCAGGATCCGGAGATCGCATCTATGGCGGCTATGCTGCACGACTTGCATGCGTATAAGACCGGTTCTTATGACGACCACGCGCATAAAGGTGCGGATCTTGCCGGGGAAATTCTGAGAGAGTTGGCCATAACCAACGAGGCAGAGACGGAAGCGATATGTTCTGCAATCTACCATCACGATGACAAACTGGTCGTGGACGGACCTATGGACGAAGTGCTGAAAGATGCGGATGTGATCCATCATTGCATGAACGATCTTTCAAAGCCAATCAAAGAAAAAGAGCAGGTCAGATACGAGAAACTATGCGCGGAATTTGGTATTGGGAAGGATAAATAGGATGGTTTTTCCGTTTGCAGATGATCCCGATACTGCCTGCATCGTATGCAGACATGTGCTGGATAAAGAAAAGAAGATCACTTATGTTTCACATGACGCAGACGACGGAATGTGGCAGTTTTTGTGTGGCGAAAGTCATACGGAAGAGGATGCCAGGCTGGTCTCTTTATTTTCGGTGTATAGGATGGATGAGACGGTTGGGCAGATTGCCGATATGCCGTGCGGTTGTTTCATTGAAAGAGAGAACGGCGATGTAAATTGGGGTGAAGAGTAACATTACCAGAGATCTTATAAATTTTGAGGGGGTAAAAGAGAGTGAACGAACAGGATTGCAGAGCAGTAGAGAACATGGCATTTACGGGGATGGAACTGGAGGGGCTGTATGCCTGCTTCCCCAAATTCCCCAGGGAAGAGATCGAACGGATCTATATGGAATCAAAGATCCGAACGGATGAAGATCCCGCAGATACGCTGATCTGTGTGAATTGCTCATGAGGCACCTTTATTGAGAAGAGGAAAGAGATTATGGAAAATAAGTCTGCTATCAATCTTCATTAACATATTTTTCTAAGATATTCTCTATATCTTCAAAGAATTCGTCATACCCATCCGGCTTGCATAATGCGCCGTCGTATTCGTAGTTTTCTCCGGTTCTGTAAGCTTCGACACTGAACAATACTAACATTTCAGGGTATTC
>JAFWRC010000151.1 GCA_017508825.1 Lachnospiraceae bacterium | reverse complement strand
GAAGAAATACAAAAGGATTTTCCTCAGAGTGAGCTGTGTCTGATCGAAGCAGCAAGCTATGACAATGCAGTTGCTTTGGCCAAATATATTACTATGAACGACATCAAGGTGGTGATCGGATTTGGCGGGGGCACCGTACTGGATCTGGCTAAGTTTGCAGCATTTGTTTCAAAGGCGAAACTGATCTCTCTTCCAACCGCGCTCTCTAACGATTCTCTGGCATCGCCGGTGGCAGTTCTGGGGACAGAAGGTAAGGCAAGAAAAAGTTTCCGATGCACCATCCCGGATGCGATCATCGTGGATTTAGATATTGTTAAACATACGCCGGAACGCCAGCTTTTGGCTGGAATCGGAGACACCGTTTCTAAATATACCGCTTTGTATGACTGGAAATTAGCCGGGAGAAAGAATGGGGAACCAGTCGATGACTTTGCCTGCATGATGTCACATATGGCTTTTGAAAGTATTTTGTTCAATACCGCCGCAGACCTGCAGGACCGTGATTTCATCCGCAGGCTGACGGATGCTCTTGTGATGGGCGGGCTGGCAATGGAGATTGCAGGAAACTCAAGACCAAGCAGCGGCTCTGAGCATTTGTTCTGCCATGCACTGGAAGAGGAATATCCGGAACAGCTTAGTATTCCACATGGAATTGCTACAGCTATGGGCACGTATCCTGCATGTATCTTTCAGGACAGAGATCCTGCAAAGGTCACAAAGGTCATAAAGCAATACGGCATTCCGGCCAGACCTTCTGAAAATGGTGTGACCGAGGATTTTTTCGTAAATGCATGGCAAAAGGCTGCAGGAACGCGTGCAGACAGATATACGATATTAAATGAAACCGATTTAAGTGATGCACGATTAAAAGAAATATACGCGCGGATGGAGGAAGATCTATGTTCGCGTTAAAGAACGTAAATTTAATTGACGGGACCGGAAAGGAGCCAATGCCGCAGTGTACCATTCTTATGGAACACGAAAAGTTTAAAGAGATCGGAACAGACATCCCTGTTCCTTCCGGTGCCATGGTAATGGACCTTCAGGGGAAAACGGTTATTCCTGGTTTGATCGATGCACATGTTCATATCAGTGGATCAAGCAGGCTGGACCGCCCTGGAATGAGCCATCTGGTACCAAGTTATGATTTTGCGGAAATGCGGGAAGGGTGCCTGAGATGGGGCGTTATCGCTGTCCGCTCCTGCGGACATTTTATGGAGGAGACGCTGGTATTCAGGGATGGTGTAAATAATGGAACCATCGAACGTTCTCCACGTGTTTGCCTTAGCGGACCAATGTTCCAGTCCCGCGGCGGGCATCCGTGCTATACTGTATTTATGTCGGATCCCGAAGTGGAGCAGTACGCATGCGCAGTCATTGACGATGATACACAGATCGAACCGATCATCAGGCAGTCAAAAGAGCAAGGGGCGGATTTTACCAAGATCTTTTATGCGCATCTGAACAAGATGGATTATCCAAATCCGGTGCCGCGCATTTCGAAACAGAAATTAAAAGAGATCATCGATATTTCGCACCAATATGGACTTTCTGTTACGGTGCATGTAGACTGCCCGGCGGAGATGCTGGATGCTGTCCAGTACGGAGCGGATTGTATAGAGCATATGATCGGAGCCGGGGAACTGGAGAATAAGATTTCCGATGAACTGATCGAACTGACAAAAAAGAGCGGAGCAGTTGTTGATCCGACGATGATATCCATTAAACGTTTTGATCCGATGGGGTCGGCGCCATCCATTTGGGACGCTGTCAAAGAAGCTGTCAGAAAATGCTATGATGCAGGTATTCCAATGGCAGTGGGATGTGATGCGGGAATCCCGTTTGTACCGTTCGGAGAGGCCGTGCATGATGAGATGGCCTGCCTGAATGAGGCCGGCATCCCTCCTTTGGAAGTGATCGCCATGGCAACCGGAGGAAATGCAAAGCTGCTGAAAATGGAAGATCATATCGGAACGATCGAGCCGGGAAAAGATGCCGACCTGATCGTTCTGGAAAAGAATCCGCTGGAAGATATACGAAATACAAAAACGATACAACTGGTCGTTTCAAAAGGTAAAATTGTTACAGACTGTTTCAGTGATAAATAAAAAGCTGTGAAAGAAAGGTGGAGGAAAGATGTCTAATTTATATCCAAATCTGTTTCAACCGATAACTATTGGCGGCAGGACACTGAAAAACAGGATCATGTCCGCACCGAACATGCTGTTTCAGGTCGTAAACGGCCGTCCGACCGATTATTATGTCGGCTATCTGGAGCACAAGGCAAAGGGTGGAGCCGCAATTGTGAATCTGGGGGAAGTCCCGGTCATCCGGGGCGGCAATCACACACCGTTTATCGAGCTGATCCCGGAAAATCTGAATATTTTCGGAGAGATCGCAGATGCCATCAAAGAACACGGTGCGCTGGCCAGCATTGAGCTGACCCATTGCGGACGAAAAGGCCGCCCATGGATCAACAAACAGCTGAAAGGGCCTAACACTGAGATCACCGAAAACGGCATTTTCTGCGAAGCGATGACAGAAAAAGATATGGATGAAGTAGTAACCGCCTTCGCGAACGCAGCGGAATACGCCGTATCAGCTGGCTTTGATATGGCGCTGATCCATGCCGGACATTCCTGGCTGTTGGAGCAGTTCCTGTCCCCGCTCGTGAATAAACGTACCGATGAATACGGCGGCAGCCTGGAAAACCGTATGCGCTTCCCGCTGAGGGTCCTGAAAGCGATCCGCGACCGTGTCGGAAACAAGCTGATCATCGCTCTTCGGATCAGCGGAAGTGAACGTGCAGAAGGCGGGTTTACCCCCTGCGGATATGGCGGAATTCTTAAGCAGAGCCGAAGAGTATGTTGATATGGCAGAGGTCTCAACAGAAAACTGGAACTACTGCATGCCAAGCACATATATCCCATGGGCATCCAACCGGGAATTCGTGCGTGAGATCAAGCAAAGCGGCAAAGTGAAATTCCCGCTTTATCTGGTAGGCTCGATCGTCAGCCCGGAAATGGCAGAAGAGATCATCGCAAGCGGCGATGCAGATGGTATTTCCTTCTCGCGTGCCCTGATCGCAGATCCCGCCATGCCAAATAAGGCCAAAGCGGGACGGATCGATGAGATCACACCGTGTCTGCGCTGCATGCGTTGTACAGACGGCGATAACAAGACCCGTTTCTTCCGCTGCAGTGTCAATCCGACGACCGGACACGAGACCCGTGTCGGTTTCATGGAGGATATTCCGGAAGCGAAGATCAAGAAAAATGTGCTTGTCATAGGCGGCGGCCCTGGCGGTGTTGAAGCAGCGGTGACAGCAGCAAGAAGAGGACATACCGTCACTCTGCTGGAAAAGAACGAAGAACTCGGCGGCACCATCCGCTATGCAAAGAATGACGCCTTAAAGCCGGATCTGAAGCGGTATCTGCAGTACATTCAGAAGCTGCCGTCCCTGTATCCGAATATCACCGTAAAACTCGGGACTGAGGCAACCCCGGAACTGGTTGGATCCTATAAAGCCGATCACATCATCGTTGCGACCGGCGGAGAACCGATTCCGCCAACCTTCCTTGAAGGATGGGAAAAAGCAAAGGATATCCTGGATGCTTACTTCCATGCAGACAGTGTGGGAGAAGAAGTCGTGATCATCGGCGGCGGTTTAAGCGGCGTTGAGGCAGCAGCGCATCTGGGGGCTCTCGGAAAGAAAGTCACGGTACTGGAGAAGTACACCTGTCTTGCGGACGTCGGAACCTCTTACGGATGGGGCGTAAAACTTGCTGTCAAACAATATGGAGTAAAACTGGTCGAGCAGGCAGATGTGCTTGAGATCACAGATGAAGGCGTCCGTTATGCGATGGGCGGAAAAGAGATCCTGAAAAAAGCTGATTCGGTCTTCTACGCAATCGGCATGAAGAGTAATAATCAGCTGTTTTATGAAGTTGCGGATAAAGCGCCATATGTGGATATTATCGGAGATGCCGCACAGACCGCACGCATCGGAGAGGCTGTTGTCAGCGGTTTTTATGCAGCCATGGATATCGGAACATTTTAATTCTTTTGTATCAACCAATAGGAGGAACTTTTGATGTCAGTAATTAAAATTATTCCTTTGCCGCCAGATGCACCACCATTCCTGCAGCCGGATGTAGATGTCAGCGGCATTAAACGGAAGTATCTGGACGTTCCATACGCCGAAACAGACAATCCGAATCAAACAATGGACATTTTTCTCCCGGAAGAAGGGGATGGTCCATTTCCGGTTCTGATCCAGTTTCATGGCGGCGCCTTTATAGGTGGACATAAACGTGACTCACAGTGTATTTATCTGATCAATGGTCTGCTGCGCGGTTACGCGGTTGTCAATGTAAACTACCGTCTGATCGGCGAAGTGATCTTTCCTTATCCGGTTTATGATGTAAAGGCAGCAGTCCGTTTCCTGCGGGCAAATGCCAAAAAGTATTGTCTGGATCCGGCCAGATTTGCCGTTTCCGGTGACAGTGCAGGCGCTTACTTTGCTTCCATACTCGCAACGTCCGCTGGTGTTGAGGCGCTCGAGGACCGGAGCATGGGAGCATCGGATTGTGACAGTTCCGTGCAGGCGATGATCGGTATGTTCGGCCTGTATGACATCATTCTGGCATCGCAGTTTACGGAAGATGCTCCGCCAATGCCAAGTGGTGTTAAGATCGCTAATTTTGCCGATCTTTTTGCAGGCGTGAACTGCAGGGAGGCAAAAGGCATTGCTTCGATGGTATCTCCGATCAGTTATGTATCTAAAAACTGCCCGCCTGTATTGATACAGGCAGGCATGGAAGATGAGGTTGTACCATATCAGAGCTCGGTAGAGTTTGTAAACCGCATCAATGCTGTCTGCGGTGATGGCAGGGCAACACTGGAGTCGATCCCGGGAGGAAAACACGGGGATCCGGCTTACGAGTCAGAGCAGTTGGAGGAAAGCAGATTCGCTTTCCTGGATAGAGTATTAAAATAACAGTCCGGCTATTCTTTCAGGATCGGGTTCGCCAGGTTCTTTGGATCAAATGCTTCTCTCAGCTTGCGCAGCCAGAGATGATAGTTCATATAGAGCGGTCCAAGCTGCTGCGTTACAGCATTCAGACAGCCCGGCGTTTCTGCATGGAAATGATGGGCAATATCCGTATCTCTGGACGCCTGCCGAAACTCGGCGACCCCTTTCCCGACTTCCGGATTGGTACGGTCGTACATAAACAACAATTCAATATAGGCAAAGTGGCCATATTCCATCGGCGCGATCTGAAAGTTGTCTGGGGCATCAAAGATCGTGCCGTTTTCTGT
>JAFWRC010000150.1 GCA_017508825.1 Lachnospiraceae bacterium | reverse complement strand
GCTGCTTGCAGCGGATCGCAATTCCCATCTTCCTGAAATGGGAGATGTTGAGGGACACTATTATATCGGGGAAAAACTGGAAGAGAATCCGGTGAGTACGGATGTGCAGACAGCCTGGCTGGCACTGGAAAGAAAAGAGTTCCTTCTGGCGGGGGAAAGGTATTCTTCCAGCGGATATGATACGGCCTTTGCGGAGATCGTGCTGCCGTCGGAGTATCCGGGCTATGTATTTGTGGTAACGGCGATGGGAACCAAACTGCTGAAGATCACGGATGAAACACATGCGGTATCGTTTCAGGAGATTCCGTCCAACAGAAATCGTGACCGGATGGATATTACGTTTAAGGAAGACGAAAACGGCCTTTTGCTCTGCAGCAATGTGGGTCTCACCTACCGCTCGGAAGACGGGATCCCTGCCTTTGACGGATCCGTAAATGAGATCGTACTGGATAGTGATCAGCCGGTATGGTTTAAGATCGGCAGCAATATGATAAATACTGAGATCACGATCACCGAATGGCCGGAACACAGCGCCGTCTATGTTTACAACAAATTCGGCGAGGTGGTCTACACGACCCACGTGATCGGTATGACCAATAGCCTGCCGATGCCGGAAGACGGCTACATCGTATTCCTCGGGCAGGATGGAACAATCCGGCTCGGACAATAGTTACCGTCCCGGTGGCCTGCAAAAAAGTATGATTGACACATCCGATGTCCCACCCTATTATGTATAATAGTGTAAGCGCATACAAACGATGAAGGGAGTTATGCCATGAGAAGGTTATTTAACGACGGGTGGGAGTTTTCGAAGCAGAAACCGGGGACAGATATCGATGCGTTGGCATCTATGGAGTTTGCGCGGATCAATGTGCCGCACGACTGGATGATCGGAAACGTAGCAGATCTGTATGAGAATTCCGTCGGTTTTTACCGTAGAAAGTTTTCTTTGGAAAAGAAAGCGGGAAGCCGCTATGAGATCTATTTTGAGGGTGTCTATATGGACAGCACCCTGTATGTGAACGGGCTGGAAGCAGGCGTATGGAAATACGGCTATTCCAGTTTTTTCTTTGATATTACCGAACTCCTGAAGGACGGAGAAAACGAAGTGCTGGTGAAGGTGGTTTATCAGTCACCGAACAGCCGCTGGTACAGCGGGGCCGGGATCTACCGGGATGTGTATTTCATCGAACATCCGGAGGTACATTTCGTAACGGACAGTGTGTATCTCTCTGCAAAACCGGTAACAGAAAACGGCATAGTTACGACGGAGACGGCATTAGATAAAGAATGGTTGTTATTGATCAGTGCAGAGATCGCAAACGGTGCAGCTGACAGTAAATGGAACAAGGGATTTACCGGGCTGGCACAGGTGGCGAAAGAGACGACGCTTTCGTTCAGCGTTCCGGAACTGGGCCTGTCCTTTGATACGACCATAGGTGATGCAACGGCAGAAGTATACGACGATCAGACAGTACGTGTGGAATGGAAGGCTAAGATCCATGCGCCGCAGCTGTGGTCTTTGGAGAATCCGAAACTTTACGAATGTGAAGTATCCTTAGGCAACGGAGATACAAAGAAGGAACGCTTCGGTTTCCGCAGTTTTACCTTTGATACCAATCAGGGCTTTTTCTTAAACGGAGAGCATGTCAAGATCAACGGCGTGTGCGAGCATCACGATCTGGGTGCCATCGGTGCCTGCTTTAATCGTACGGCGATGCAGCGCAAGTATGAGATCCTGCGGACTATGGGCATCAACGCGATCCGTACCGCGCACAATATGCCAGCGGCAGGACTATTGGACCTGGCGGATGAGATGGGCTTTCTGGTCATGGATGAAGCTTTTGATATGTGGGAAGGCAGCAAGACGGAATTTGACTACGGGCGTTTCTTTGTGGAATGGCAGGAGCGGGATGTACGCAGCTGGATCCGGCGTGACCGCAATCATCCGAGTATCTTCTTATGGAGCATCGGAAATGAGATCTACGATACCCACAAGGATGCGCATGGACAGGATATCACACGGTATCTGCAAAAGGAAGCAAAGGAAAATGATCCCAACGGAAATGCTGTGGTCGGTATGGGATCGAACTATATGCCCTGGGAAAATACGCAGAAGTGTGCGGATATCTTAAAATATGTGGGATACAACTATGCGGAGAAGTTCTACAACGAACATCACGCGGCGCATCCCGACTGGTATATCTTCGGCAGCGAGACGGCATCTACGGTCCAGAGCCGTGGCATTTATCACTTTCCGTATGAGCGGGCGGTGCTGGCGGATGATAACTGGCAGTGTTCGTCACTGGGCAACAGCACCACCAGCTGGGGCGCACCCAATCCGGAGCACTGCGTGATCCAGGAGCGGGATCATGACTTTTCCATGGGACAGTTTTTGTGGTCGGGCTTTGATTACATCGGAGAGCCGACGCCGTACCATACCCGCAATTCCTATTTCGGACAGATCGATACCGCGGGCTTCCCGAAGGACAGTTACTATGTCTATAAGGCAGCGTGGACGAAGGAACCGTTTGTACACGTATTCCCGTACTGGGATTTCAATCCGGGACAGACGGTGGATGTCCGTGTGGTATCCAATGCGCCGGTGGTGGAACTGTTTGTAAACGGAGAGTCGCTGGGCAGGAAGAAGATCGATCACGAACATGGTACGGTATTGAGCGGAGATTATCAGACGCAGTATGCGCCGGGGGAGATCACGGCGGTTGCGTACGATGCCGACGGTAAGGAAGTGGCAAGACAGACAAGGCATTCCTTTGGCAATGCAACCGCACTGGTAGCGAATGTTTATAAGCCGGAGAAATGCTACACGGCGGGCTGCGGGGATATGGCATTTATCGAAGTGTCGGCGGTGGATGCAGACGGTCATCCGGTGGAAAATGCCTGCAATATTGTGAAAGTTTCGGTGAAAGGCGCCGGCTGGCTGACTGGTCTGGATAACGGCAACTCTGCGGATGAAGAGGAATATAAAGGCTGTGAGAAGCGTCTGTTCTCCGGAAAGATGCTGGTATGTATCGCCGTCGGCTCCGAGTGCGGAGAGATCAGCGTAGACCTGCAAAGCGAGGGCCTGACCGGAGCGCCCTGCACACTGCAGGTAACGGAAAAGAAGGAGATCCAGGGCATTTCACTGATCCCGGAAGTATTGGATAAAGGCGTAAAGAATGCAGCTTATCCGCGCAAGATCGAACTGCTCTGTGACGGCGACCGACAGATGACAAAAGAGCATCAGGAAGTGCAGATCACAGCAAAGATATATCCGCCGGAAGCAGCACAAAATCTCAAACCGGAAGATCTGATCTGGAAAGCGGTGACGGATGACGGTATCGAGAGTAATATTGCAAAGATCACGAAGATCGAGGGGATGTGTGCTACTGTAAAAGCACTGGGAGACGGAAATTTCCGGCTGCGCTGCATGACAAAATGCGGATCGGATCCGGTCAAAGTGATCTCGGAACTGGAGTTTACGGCGGCCGGGATCGGTGTGGCTACGCTGGATCCGTACCATTATGTTGCCGGCGGTCTGTGGAGTTATGGCGAAGGCGAGATCGGTGTGGGCAATGAACACGGCGTCTCTACGGCGCGAGGGGAACGCAGTGTAGTCGGATTTGAGAATATCAATTTCGGCGCATACGGTTCGGATGAGATCACCATCGATATCTTTAACCTGTCGGATGATCCCTTTGATTTCGAACTGTGGGAAGGCATTCCGGGACAGGCGGGCAGCGAGAAACTGCTGGACGGACACTATCACAAAAAGTCCATCTGGAATGTATACCAGCCGGAGACCTATCACTTGAGCCGCAGGATGAAAGGGTTGAGCAATCTGTACATTGTGGCAGAGGATAAAGTACATTTCGGAGGCTTTACGTTTACGGAGTATCAAAAGGCATACGAGCGCTTAAATGCCGGGGAATGCGATGAGGTATACGGTGACAGCTATGAGAAAAAGGCAGATTGCATTGCCGGTATCGGTAATAACGTGACCGTCGAGTTTAAGGATATGAACTTCTGCAACGGAGCTGTGACCGGACTGGAGATCACCGGAGTGAGTCACATTCCGGTAAATACGATCCATGTGATCTTTGATAACGGAACGGAGGAGGTCCGCGATATCCTGGAATTTGCGCAGGACGGCAGCGAGACGCAGAGCTTTAACGTAAGCAGCTATTCCGGAAAAGGAACGATCCGTCTGGTCTTCCTGCCGGGCAGCAGTTTTGACCTGATCGCGCTGCAGTTTCAGGAGTAGGTTGCATAGCATGATCAGATTTTGACAAAATCACGGGAAAAGCGTATATTTCTATTGCTATTTGGTTAAAATCTACATTCGCGAATTGCGGCAGAAAGTATAGAAAACCATGGGGACAGACCTGATGGTTTTAAAACCATGGGGACGGACCTGATGGTTTTTATGCTTTTAGAATAGGAACGGTTTATCGGAGGAATAAATGTCTGGAATTACGAAAAAGGGAATATCACATCGAGGAGTCCATTTCTGGCTGATCGCTGTCATAGTCATTTTTTCGGGAACAGTTGTATTTACCACGTTTCGTCTGACAAAGTCTTTTACGAGGGTTCGCGAAGCGGCAAAACAGCATTCGGAACTGCAGGATGCGGCACATGATCTTATGAATGCTTCGGATTATCTGACAGAGCAGGTGCAGCGTTTTACGATCAACGGGGATCTTGTTTTTCTGGAACGGTATTTTACCGAAGCCTTTGAATCCAAAAGGCGTGAAGAAGCGATCGAAGTCATGAAAAATGACAGACGGACAGATGCAGCATTTCGGCAGCTGCAAGAGGCTATGGACAGTTCGGTTAAGCTGATGGATCAGGAATATTATGCCATGCGGCTGGTGATCGAGGCAAAAGGGTATGAGGAGTACCCGGAGATTTTGAAAAATGTTGTTCTGAGTGAGGAAGATCTTGCTTTGTCTCCGGAGGATAAGATGCAGCGGGCAACGGAGCTGGTGCTGAATGATGCGTATTATGAGCAGAAAGATCAGATCCGTAACGGAATGCAGGAAAGCCTCAATGAAGTGGATAAGTTTGCAAACAGTACGGAGGAAGCCGAATATGCATTGCTGAACCGTGAGCTTCTGATCGCGCGGATTGCGATCCTGATCCAGGCAGTGCTGCTGTTTTTTATGATATGACTGACGACCCGTTATTCGATCACTCCGGTTCTTCGTGCAATCGAACAGGTCAAAGCGGATCTCCCGATCACCGAATACGGTTCCGACGAATTCAAGTATCTTGCCAAAGCCTATAACAAAATGTATCAGAAGAACAAGGCAAATCTGGAAAAGCTCAGTTATAAGGCATCTCATGATGAGCTGACGGG
>JAFWRC010000020.1 GCA_017508825.1 Lachnospiraceae bacterium | reverse complement strand
TTCCTGCGGTAAACACAACTTTACCGATATCCGTCAGTTCAATCTGATGTTCAAGACCTTCCAGGGCGTTACCGAGGATGCGTCCGCAACGGTATATCTTCGTCCGGAAACTGCACAGGGTATCTTTGTTAACTTCAAAAACGTTGCACGTACTTCCCGTAAAAAGATCCCGTTCGGTATCGGCCAGATCGGTAAGTCCTTCCGTAACGAGATCACACCGGGTAACTTCACTTTCCGTACCCGTGAGTTTGAGCAGATGGAGCTGGAGTTCTTCTGCGAGCCGGGCACCGATCTTGAGTGGTATGAGTACTGGAAGAAATTCTGCAAGGACTGGCTGCTGTCCCTTGGCATGAAGGAAGATGAACTGCGTTTCCGCGAGCACGATCCGGAGGAACTGGCATTCTATTCCAAGGGTACCCAGGATATCGAATATCTCTTCCCGACCATTGGCTGGGGCGAGCTCTGGGGTATCGCTGACCGTACCGATTACGATCTGACACAGCACCAGAACGTATCCAAGCAGGATATGACTTATTTTGACGAGAATAAGAATGAGAAATATATTCCGTATGTGATTGAGCCGTCACTGGGAGCAGACCGTATGGTACTGGCCTTCCTGTGCGCTGCCTACGACGAAGAAAATCTGGGCACCGAAGAAGCACCGGATATCCGCGTGGTAATGCATTTCCATCCGGCAATCGCTCCTGTGAAGATCGGCGTGCTGCCGCTTTCCAAGAAACTGAACGAAGGTGCAGAGAAGATCTTTGCGCAGCTGTCCAAGAAATATAACTGTGAATTTGATGACCGTGGCGCGATCGGTAAGCGTTATCGCCGTCAGGATGAGATCGGTACACCGTTCTGCGTTACTTATGACTTTGATTCTGAAGAAGACCATAAGGTAACCGTACGTTTCCGCGATTCTATGGAGCAGGAACGTGTTGCAATCGACGAGCTGGAAGCATTCTTTGCTGACAAGTTTACTTTTTGAGCATTAATGGGCGAATAAAGCCTTAAGCATTCCAAACAAGAAAACAGGAGGGCACGAAAATGACCATTACCAAAGAACAAAACGGAACTGCACTTACCATCTTTCTTTCCGGAAGACTGGATACAACAACGGCTCCCGAGTTGGAGAGCGAGATCAAGACTTGCCTGGCCGATATCAAGGAACTGACTTTTCACTTCGGTAATCTGGAATACATTTCCAGTGCCGGTCTGCGTGTTATTATGGCAGCACAGAAGATTATGTCCAAGCAGGGCAGCATGTGTGTGATCAATGCTTCGGAAGAAGTAAAAGAGATTTTTGAAGTAACCGGTTTTTCTTCGATCATCGATATCAAATAAGAAAGAGGTCCGGAATGGATCTCCGGGAGAGGGATAAGGCTCATGCAGACTGATAAAATAATGGTATACAGCAACGGAACCGGTATGGAAGCTGCGCTCAAAGAAACCGAGCGTTTTGCAAAATATCAGGAACTGGACCGTAAGAGCGCAATGCGCCTTCGCCTTCTGGCGGAAGAGACACTGGGAATGGTAAAAGCAATCACCGGGGCTTTTAACGCGAAGTTCTGGCTGGAAAAAGAAGGCGGCGAATGCAGGATCCATCTGGAAGCAGATACCTATATGGATGACGAGAAGGAAAGAGAACTGATCGCCATATCCACGTCAGGCAAAAATGAAGCAAATAAAGGCTTTATGGGTATGATCAAAAATCTTTTCCTGTCTGCTTATAAAGGTTTGGAAGATGCAAATCAGACTCATCTGGATTTCGGGGGCAGTACCGTTATGTTCGGGACCCTCGGAATGCGTGAAGTAGATGCAATGTCCAATCTGAATTTTGAATGGTCATATCTGCAATACAAAGAAGGTCTCGAAGAAAGCAAAAAAGAGAACGAAGCAGCCGGCGAAGCCTGGGATGAATTGGAAAAATCCATTGTAGGTAATATTGCAGACGATGTCCGGGTAGCCGTAAGAGGCGATGTAGTGGAACTGGTGATCTCAAAAACCTTTTGACCGACATAGTCAGCAATGTCCGGAGGAATGTTGCCGATGAGTGAATTAAACATAGCCGCAACTATCGAAAATCTTAATGATGTGATGACGTTTGTCACTTCTATCCTGGAAGAGATGTCTTGTCCTGTCAAAGAGCAGATGACGATCGAAATTGCTGTGGAAGAGATGTTTGTGAATGTTGCGCATTATGCTTATACAACAAAAACCGGAATGGTGCGGATCAAGTGCCTGCCGCTGGACAATAATAAAGCGGTTGAAATTTCTTTTGAAGACGAAGGCGTCCCGTTCAATCCTCTGGCCAAAGAAGATCCGGATACGACATTGTCAGTGGAAGAACGGCCCATCGGCGGTCTGGGCATTTATATGGTAAAGAAAAGTATGGATAATGTTTATTACGAATATAAAGACGGGAAGAATTTTTTCCGGATGCGTAAGAATATTTCCGCATAAATGTTTAATAAACAGTTTCGTAAAATTATGCATAAATCTTTTGTATATGACTTGACATAATATACAAAGGATGGTAATATTGCAAGGTATGCCGCTTGGCGAGGTATAAGTATGACGTTGTCATCACCACAGGCCAGCGAGTTTTGTGATAAGGAGGTGCAGACCATGTACGCAATTATTGCAACAGGTGGAAAGCAGTATAAGGTTTCCGAAGGCGATATCATCAAGGTTGAGAAGATCGCCGGCGAAGCTGGAGATGCTGTTACTTTTGACCAGGTAGTACTTGTTAACGATGGTTCCGTTAAGGTTGGCGCAGATGCAGCTAAGGCAAGCGTTTCCGCTAAAGTTTTAAAGCAGGGCCGTGATCGCAAGGTTATCGTTTACAAGTATAAGCCGAAGACCGGTTACCACAAGAAGAACGGTCATCGTCAGGCTTACACACAGGTCAAGATCGAAAAGATCAACGCTTAATGATTAAAGTAAAGATCAGAAAAGATGGGGATCGATATCTCGGGTTTAGCTGTGAAGGACATGCGGGATATGCGGAATACGGCAGTGATATTGTTTGCTCAGCTGTTTCCATGCTTGTGATCAATACCATAAACTCGATCGATGCATTCACGGATTGCTCACTTCAGGTGAGCGATGATGAAAAGAGTGGAAAGATCCAAACGGTTTTTCCGGACGGTACGGATGAAAAAGCCGGAGTGTTAATGGATGCAATGGTATTAGGGCTTCAAGGTGTTGAAGAGCAATACGGACGATCTCATATTAAACTGGAACAGGTTATTTGATACGAAGAGTGAGGTGAGAAAGATGTTAAAATTAAACCTTCAGTTCTTTGCACATAAGAAGGGTGTAGGTTCCACGAAGAACGGTCGTGATTCCGAATCCAAGAGATTAGGGGCAAAGCGTGCGGACGGACAGTTCGTGAAGGCAGGCAACATTCTCTACAGACAGCGCGGCACCAAGATCCATCCGGGTCTGAATGTAGGTCGTGGCGGTGATGATACATTGTTTGCTATGGCTGACGGTGTACTGCGTTTCGAGCGTCTTGGCCGTGACAAGAAGCAGGCTAGTGTTTATCCTGTAGAGCAGTAAGAGTTTTGTTTGTTATGAGCCCCTGGTTATATAATGACCATGGGGCTCTATTTCTTTATTTGATAAAGTAATAGAGCTTGTTAAGCGCATTTGCGCGAATAGTTTTTGTGAGGTATTATCATGTTTGCGGACAGAGCAAAGATCATTTTGATCAGCGGAAAAGGCGGGGACGGACACGTATCCTTCCGACGTGAAAAATATGTACCTGACGGTGGTCCGGACGGAGGCGACGGCGGACGCGGTGGTGATGTGATACTTCGCGTAGACGAAGGCATGAATACACTAATCGATTATCGCCACAAACGCAAATTTGCTGCCGGAAACGGCCAGGAAGGCGGTAAACGCAACTGCCGCGGAAAAGACGGCGAAGACATAGTTTTACGCGTTCCGAGAGGCACTCTGGTAAAAGATGCGGAAAGCGGCAGAGTGATCGTTGATATGTCCGGTAACTGTAATGAATATAAGATCTTAAGCGGCGGAAAAGGCGGTCTGGGTAACCAGCATTTTGCTACATCTACCATGCAGGCGCCCAAATATGCCCAGCCCGGCCAGCCGGCCAAGGAAGCCGAGGTACAGCTGGAACTGAAACTGATCGCAGATGTTGGTTTGATCGGTTATCCGAGCGTTGGCAAATCGACCTTTTTGAAATCTGTCACCAATGCCAGACCGGAGATCGCGGATTATCATTTCACCACATTATCGCCCAATCTCGGTGTTGTAGATATGGGAGACGGCAACAGCTTTGTCATCGCAGATATACCCGGATTGATCGAAGGAGCTGCCGAAGGTAACGGACTGGGGCATGAATTTCTCCGGCATATTGAACGGAATAAGCTTTTGATCCACGTATTGGATGCAGCTTCCGTAGAAGGACGTGATCCGCTCGCAGACTTTGATATGATCAACGCGGAGCTGGCGAAGTACGGTGATGACGTTGCATCCATTCCGCAGATTGTAGCTGCAAATAAAGCCGATATCATTCCTGCCGAGCCGGAAGCAATCGATGTAGACGAAGCAGGAGAATTGATCTATGCCGAGCATCCGATGGAGCGTATCCGCAAAGCAATGGCAGAAAAAGGCATCCCAGTATTTGAAGTCAGCGCCGCTACCGGGCAGGGAATGCAGGAACTGATCCATTATGTATATCAGCGTTTACAGGAAATGCCGAAAGATACTACCATTTTTGCATCAGAGTACAATCCCGATACCGCGATGCAGTTTGCCAACGAGCCGTTTACGGTACGATATGACGCTGAAGAAAATGAATATGTACTCGAAGGCCCCAGGATCGAAAAGATGCTTGGTTACACCAATCTGGAATCGGAACGCGGCTTTGTATTCTTCCAGAATTTCTTAAAAGATACGGGCATACTGGAACAGCTGGAAGGCCTTGGTATTCAGGACGGCGACACTGTGAGAATGTACGGCTTCTCATTTGAATACTATAAATAAGATAAGCAAACGCATTGTTACATAAGATTGTTTTTTGCTTATGAATGCATTATTACTTTAGAATGCACCGATATGTCGAAAGGATTGACTTATGCAGTTAACAAGCAAACAAAGAGCACATTTAAAAAGTCTGGCAGCCAATGAACCGGCACTGTTTCAGCTTGGTAAATCCAATCTGACACCGGAAATCTGCGAAGCGGTAAGCGAAGCATTTAATAATCGCGAGATTGTAAAGATCTCTATATTAAAAGGCGCTTCCGACGATCCGATGATGATGGCAGAAGCCCTGGCAGATCGTACCAAGTCAACATTGGTTCAGTTGATCGGACGCAAGATCGTCCTGTATAAACCATTTAAGGATAATCCGAAGATCGTATTACCGAAAGCTTAAGGAGCAGATTTCAGATGCAGGTATTAAGCGAAAAGTATACGGAAGAAGAAATTCTGAAAAAACTGCGCAAGAAGCTGGATGAGCATCGTTATATCCATAGCATCGGTGTCGCGCATACCGCAGTATCTCTTATGATGGCCCATGGACATGCCATGGCTTCCGAGGACAAAGGATTACGCGAGATCAATATGGCTTATACAGCCGGCCTTTTGCATGATTGTGCGAAATGTCTGGAAGAAGATGAACGGGATCGATTATGCAAAAAATATGATGTTGAGCTGACGCAGATGGAAAAAGATCATCCTTTCCTGATCCATGCAAAGCTCGGTGCAGTTCTTGCAAAGGAGAAATACGGTGTCACGGATTTTCAGATCTTAAGCGCGATCCGGTATCATACAACCGGACAGCCGAACATGACGCTTCTGGAAGCAATCATATTTTCAGCAGATTTTATTGAACCGAACCGGAAGATGCTGGACTGCCTGCCTGCGATACGAACAGAAATCTACCGTGATCTTCCGAAAGCGGTATATATGATACTTAAGCAAACCCTGGTTCATCTGGAACATCGGGGTCAACCGGTGGATGAGAATTCGCTGAAAGCAATCGAATTCTATAAAAAATTCGCTTGATGGTTTACATAAGATATTTATGTAACTTTTGTAGGGGAGGATAATTCAATGGATGCAAGAGAAATGGCAAAGATCGCTATCGCAGCGATGGAAGAAAAAAAGGCAGAAGACATACGTATCATCGATATTGAGGAGGTTTCTTCCATCGCTGATTTTTTTATCATCGCAAACGGAAATAACCCTAGCCAGGTACACGCGATCGCTGATTTTGTGGAAGAAAAACTCGGCCGTGCCGGAGTAAGTCCGAAGCAGGTGGAGGGCTATCGTAATGCGAACTGGGTACTTATGGATTACGGTGATGTGATCATCCACATTTTTGACCGTGAAAACCGTCTGTTCTATGATCTGGAACGTATCTGGAAAGACGGCAAGCGGATTGAGAAGGAAGCATTATGATAACAGACCGTATATCAGGAACGGTATGACGGAATAAAAAACTGATTCAAAAAAATAGCCGGAAATAAAAGAGCGATAACTGATCAAGTCGGTATATCGCTCTTTTTTATATAGAATTTTTACTATAGTATATATTTTTTTATTGGATATTTTTTTAGTAAATATTTATTCAGGATATTGTACTAGGGATCAGTGATAGAGACGGAATACACCGAATACCTTGCCTAGGATCACGCATTCCTTAACAATGATCGGTTCCATAGTATCGTTTTCCGGCTGGAGACGGATATGGTCCTTCTCTTTGTAAAAGGTCTTTACGGTTGCAGAATCCTCGATCAAAGCAACCACGATATCGCCGTTTCTGGCGGAATTGCAGCTCTCTACAAAGATGCTGTCTCCGGAATGAATGCCGGCGTTGATCATACTGTCGCCTTTTACTTTAAGTACGAAAGTTTCTGCGTTCGGAACATATTCTACGGGGAGCGGAAAATACCCGTTAATGTTTTCGTCAGCGAGGATTGGCTGACCGGCAGCAACCTGACCGACAATGGGAATGCTGGTCATTTCCTGACGTACCATCTGAAAGCCATCGTCAATGATCTCAATCGCACGCGGCTTGGTCGGGTCTCTGCGGATACGGCCGTTTCTTTCCAGTGTGGAAAGATGCGCGTGGACGGATGAAGTTGATTTCAGATTGACCGCTTCACAGATATCACGCACCGTAGGGGGATATCCTTTTTTGAGTGTTTCCTCTTTAATATAATCCAGGATTTCCTGCTGCTTGGCAGATAATTTTTTTTCATTCTTTTCAGCCATGTTTCTTTCTCCTCCATATATAATTCGACGATGAAGTGTTCCGTCTGAAACATTATAACACATACGCCTTAAAAAGCAAACATATTTTCGGAACAAAATTTCGAAACATTCGTTCGATAAAACTGTTGACAAACATTTGTTCATGTAGTACTATTCAAAGTAAGTAAAGAACAATTGTTCGGAGCGTTTGTTCGAACAAAGTTATCAGTAAATCGTGTATGTAAAACCGGAAAGGGGAGCGTTATGTGTAAGCGTATGGTACGTAAGATCCGTAAGAATATGAGATACCGCTGGTTTCGTTCATTGATCATGCAGTGGTGCATAACGGGGATTGTTTTGATGATCGGTTCGATCATTCTCCTGAATGCCGTTTTCCCCGAAAAGGTAAATGCCGGCGAGAGCGGAGAAGTCTATTATAAATATTTCCGGAATATTACCATAGAAAAAGGCGATACCCTTTGGGAATATGCCGAAATGTATAAAAGTCCGGAGATCTCAACAAAAGAATATATACGCGAAGTAGAATTCATCAATCAGCTTGAAGACAGCCGGCTGCAGACCGGAAAGACGATCACGATCCCGTATTATTCCACGGAATATGTTTGCACAAACGGTTAATCTTCCCGCAGACGGACAAATTTCGCAGCTTTACGCTTTTGCTCGTCATCAATGGAAGCGTAGTGTTTCCTGGTAGTATTGACATCCTTATGACCAAGGACTGTAGCAACCAGATAAATATCATTACTTTCACGATAAAGAGAAGTGCCATAGGTACTACGAAGTTTATGAGGCGTGATCTTCTTTAAAGTAGTCACCTGAGAAGCGTACTTTTTAACCAGATTTTCAACAGCGCGCACTGTGATACGCCTATTCTGGATAGATAGAAAGAGCGCCGATTCATGCCCCTGCAGCGTTATGATCTCTTTTCTCTTCGGAAGATATTGGAGAAGTGCTTCTTCTACCTCTTCACCGAAATATACCCTTGCCTCATTACCGCCTTTTCGGATGATACGGATGGCTCCGTTATCAAAATCCACATCTTCAATATTTAATCCAACACATTCCGATACACGAATGCCTGTACCCAGAAGCAATGTGAGCAGGCACAGATCACGAACTACGGTACGATCGTGAAATCTTTTCTGCTGCTTACTTTCCTGATCTGAGCCGTTTTCTACAATATCCAGAAGTTTCGCAACTTCATCGGGATCAAGACGAATGATATTCTTTTCATGGATCTTCGGGGTATGAATGATCGCCGCAGGATTGGTCTTGATCAGTTCGGATTCAAAGAAATAATTGAACATAGACTTTACAGCAGCAAGTTTTCTGGCTTTTCCGCGTTCGTCATTGGTATGTTCCACGCCGTCTGCCCCGGTATAAAAAGAGAGATGATCCATAAAGTTTTCCAGATCCAGTTTACCGATCCGGTCCAGCGCATCCAGACGGATATCCGAGATGGAATCATAAGCCGGTTCAAAGACATTTTCATTCATATAATGAAAAAAGATCTGCAGATCATAAGCATACGCCACCATGGTACGGGGCGCAACGCGGTCTGCAATTCCGCGAAAAAAAACAGTGCAGAAAGACGGCAGTGCCTTCTCCATCTGTCGTAATTTTTCGATATTATATCGTTTCAGTTTTTCATGATAACTAAGCTCTGCCATAGTAAATCTTTGTTATTTTTTCTTTTTCTTTTGCTGTTTAGGAGATGCACCGGTGTCTTCTTCGCTATCAAGCAATATCTGTTCCTCCAGCGTTTTGTTTTCGTCTACCGTACGCTTTGCCAGATCCTTAAATGCTTCGCGGCTCAGTATGCGTTTTACTTTCGATTTCGGCAGCTGAACAAACTTGTTATCCTCATCAATAAAATCTACATGAACATATTTTTTGGTATCCAGAGTAAGATCTTTCTCTACGAGCTTTGCATTGATATAGGAGCTGATCCCGGTATAGATTACTGCAAAGATCGGTACGCCGATGACCATGCCGGCAAAGTTGAACAATCCGCCGAAGATGGTAATGGCAATGATGACCCAAAGGCTGGAAAGACCGGTAGACTGCCCAAGGATCTTCGGCCCCAGGATATTGCCGTCAAACTGCTGCAGGAGAATGATCATAATAATGAAATAGATACACTGCCTCGGATCAACCATCAGGATGAGCAATGCGCAGGGAACCGCTCCGATAAACGGACCAAAATAGGGGATGATATTGGTGATACCTACTACAACACTGATCAGCAGCGCATAAGGAGTACCGATGATCTTGGTAAGGATAAAACACAGGATACCGATAATGATGGAATCGACGATCTTACCGCCGAAAAAGTTCAAAAAGGTCTTGTGGGTAAAACGGATATTGTGAATGAACGAATTCGCGCGATCCTTATTCATTAATGCATAGATCAGTTTTTTGCACTGACCGATCAGGAGTTCCTTGCTGTTGATCAGATAGATGGAAACCATGATCCCGACAAAGAGGTTCAGTAACAGTTTTAATACCGAAACACCGCCGGAGATCACACCTTTTACCACGCCGCCGGTAGTAGACAGGATAGCAGAGGTATCTTCACTGTCCGACTGCGCCAGACGTGTCATGATCAGTTCTTCGATCCCTGTAGTGGAGGCGTTCAAGATTTCGTTTACGCTGTCTTTTACTTTGGGGAATCGAACCAGAATACCGTCCAGCCATTCTTCAAAATTAGCAATGTAATCCGGAAAACGGCTGATGATGCTCTGAATGCTGTTCACCAGCTCAGGGATCAGGAGATTGAAGAAGCCGAATAAAGCAACAAATACAAGGATATATGTGAGAAGGATCGTTAAAGCGCGGATCCGGCGTTTTACTTTTCCCCTGGCATCGCCGACGGCACCATGATAAAGCCATTTCTCCGGCAGGCGGTAGATCTGCTTTTCAAAAAAATTAATGATAGGAGAAAGAAGATAGGCAAAGATCATTCCCATAAAGATCGGGGTCAGGATTTTGGTAACGGTATTAAAGATACCGGCAATCACATTAAAATGATTCACGACATAGAAAAACAGGATGATCGCGCAGCCGGTAATAAATGCCGTCAATCCCTGCGTCAGATGTTTATGTTCATCATTAAAATTCATTTATGCGAACCCCTTTATATATATATTTAAACATTCTTAATATATCATAGATTTACATAATTGAAAAGCTCATATTGTTGACAATTTCCCCTGTAATAGGCTATAATTCAAGTGTTTTGCGTGTATACGCGGTTTACACAATAGCTAAGGAAACAGGAATCCGGATGATAATGAATAACGATTTATTGACGTTACAATATAAAAATATGGGACTGGACGACGAAACGATCGCGTTTGGCGCCGAAGTGCGCAGCTCATTAAAAGAACGCTTCGAACAGATCGATTCTATGGCAGAAGGGAATCAGTTAAAAGTCCTTCGCGCTATGCAAAAACACCAGGTAAGCGAAGCCTGTCTTCTGGGAACCACCGGATACGGTTATAATGACCTGGGACGGGACACGCTGGAAGCGGTCTATGCGGATATCTTCAAAGCGGAAGATGCTCTTGTACGTCCGCAGATCACCTGCGGTACCCATGCGCTTGCGCTGGCTCTGATGAGCAATCTGCGCCCGGGAGATGAACTCTTAAGCCCGGTCGGCAAACCCTATGATACTCTTGAGGAAGTGATCGGCATCCGTGATAACGGGAATGGCCACAGCAGCGGTTCATTAAAAGAATACGGCATCACTTATCGTCAGGTAGATCTGCTGCCGGACGGTGGTTTTGATTTTGAAGGAATAAGAAATGCGATCCATGAAAAAACGCATATGATAACCATCCAAAGATCCAAAGGGTATCAGACAAGGCCAACGCTGTCTGTAGAACGTATCGGTGAGCTCATCCGTTTTATCCGCGGGATCAAACAGGATGTAGTGATCCTGGTAGATAACTGCTATGGTGAATTTGTAGAAGCCATCGAACCGACGGAAGTGGGAGCGGATCTGGTGGCAGGATCTCTCATTAAGAATCCCGGCGGCGGACTATGTCCCATCGGCGGATATCTGGCCGGAAGAAAAGACTGTGTCGAGAACGCCGCTTACCGTCTGACCTCTCCGGGGCTTGGCAAGGAAGTGGGTGCTTCACTTGGTATCCTTCCTGCTTTCTATCAGGGACTGTTCCTGGCACCGACGGTTACGGCATCCGCTTTAAAGACGGCTATCTTTGCTGCTAATCTTTATGAAAAACTGGGCTATTTCGTACTGCCGAATGCAACGGAACCAAGATACGATATCATTCAGGCGATCACGTTAAATACACCGGAAGCATTGTGCGCATTCTGTGAAGCCGTACAGGCCGCGGCGCCTGTGGACAGCCACGTCACACCCGAACCTTGGGATATGCCCGGATATGATGATCAGGTCATTATGGCTGCCGGTGCTTTTGTTTCGGGTTCTTCTATCGAGCTGAGTGCAGATGGGCCTTTGAAAGCCCCGTATAATGTGTATTTCCAGGGCGGCCTTACCTGGCCGCATGGCGCATACGGTATGCTCAAGACGGTACAATATCTGAAAGACCGCGGGATCGTTAAACTCTGATCCTGCTAAAAAGGAGATTACGAATATGTCAAAACTGATCACGGTCAATATGAACCGCAAACCGATCTATGATATCATGATCGAAAATGATTTTTCACATCTGGCAGAAAAACTGAAAACGCTGGGATACGATGGCGTGAAAGCAACGATCGTAACCGACAGACTGGTTGGACCGATCTATGCCGATGCGATCAAAGACGCTGTTAAGGACGTTTTCAGCGATGTATTTGTCTACGCATTTGATGCGGGCGAACAGAATAAGAATATGGATACCGTACAGGCCATCCTGGCGGATATGGTGGAAAATAAGATGAACCGTCACGACCTGGTGATCGCACTGGGTGGTGGTGTGGTAGGAGATGTGGCTGGTTTCTGTGCATCGATCTTTATGCGTGGGATCGACGTGATCCAGATCCCGACTTCCCTGCTGGCGCAGGTGGATTCCTCCATCGGCGGTAAGACCGGCGTGGATTTCCTGCAATACAAAAATATGGTTGGCGCATTCAAGATGCCGAAACTCGTGTATATCAATACGGATACCCTTTCCACACTGGATGACCGACAGTTTTATGCGGGAATGGGCGAGGTGTTGAAATACGGACTGATCATGGATGCATCCTTCTATGAGTGGCTGCTTTCCAAGCTGTACGAGATCCATGACAAAGATGCGGCAACCCTGGAAGAGATGATCGAGCATTGCTGCATCTGCAAACAGCGCATTGTAGAACGAGATCCGGAAGAGAACGGCGACCGCGCTCTGCTCAATTTCGGCCATACCATCGGGCACGCGATCGAAAAATACAAGAATCTCACATTGCTGCACGGTGAGTGTGTAGCGCTCGGGTGTGTTGCTGCGGCATTTATTTCCTGGAAAAAAGAAAAACTTTCCATGGAAGAATACTATGAGATCCGTGATATGTTCGTGCCGTTCAATCTTCCGATCACGATCGATGATATTGATGATGAAGAGATCCTGAAACTTACAAAGTCCGATAAGAAAGCGGAACAGAACGGGATTAAGTTTATCCTGCTCAAGAAGGTCGGCAAGGCATATATTGACAAAACATTGACCGATGAAGAGATCTTAAACGGCATCAAAGAGATCCACTTTGTGGAAGACGGAGAATAATGGAAACGAAAAACACAAAAAAGAACAGTCTCAAAATGCTGATCGCAGACCTTTGTATCTGTATCGTTGCGATCCTGTTCGATCAGCTTACCAAAGTACATATCCGTGCAACCTTGCCGGTGAGTTCTTCCTATGATGTGATCCCCGGGGTTTTGGAAATACTGCATCACGAAAATCCCGGTGCTTCCTGGGGCATGATGAAAGGACAGACCACGCTTTTTCTGATCATTGCCGTGATCGTAGTCATCGGACTTACGTTTTTTGCCACTCGCATCCCGCAGGAAAAGAAATATCGGCCTCTGAATATCGCGGCATCCCTGATCCTGGCCGGCGCACTCGGAAATACGATCGATCGTGTTGCCAAAAAGACGGTTACGGATTTTATTTATGTTTCCCTGATCAATTTTCCGATCTTTAATGTAGCGGACATCTATATTGTGGTTGCTACCATCGGACTGGCTATATTGATCCTGTTTGTCTATAAAGACGAAGATCTTCGTTTTATGGAGTTCCGCAAGAAAACAGAGAAATCAGAGAAGACCGTGGATGCCGAAGAAAAATCGGAGGAAGACTGATGGAATATCAGTTTGTCATCTCCGAGGAGCAGGAAGGGGATCGTATTGACCGTTTTGCAGCATCTCTCCTGGAAGACTGTTCCAGATCCTATCTGCAGAAACTGATCAAAGACGGCTCTCTTGTTTTAAATGGAGCGGCCGTCAAACCATCCGCGATCATCAAGACCGGCGATCATGTTCTGATCAACGTTCCGGAATCGGTCCTGCCGGATATCAAACCGCAGGATATTCCCATTGATATCGTATATGAAGATCATGATATCGTGATCGTAAACAAACCGAAGGGGATGGTTGTACACCCTGCTCCGGGACATTATGAGGGCACGCTGGTGAATGCGATCATGTATCATTGCAAAGATCTGTCCGGGATCAACGGCGTGCTGCGTCCCGGTATCGTGCACCGGATCGACCGCGATACCACAGGCCTGCTGGTGATCTGCAAAAACGATGATGCCCATCAGAAGATCGCAGCGCAGTTCAAAACGCACGATATCGAGAGAAGCTATCAGGCGATCGCTCTTGGGACAATAAAGCCCTTACAGAGCAACACGGATGGCATCCGGACGATCCATACCTATATTGCGAGGGATCCCAAGGATCGCAAGCGTATGGCGGTCGTTAAAGCGGTGCCCGGCAACATTCCAAATGTCGGTAAGGATGCGATCACACATTTTTCCGTGCTGAAGCAGTATAGCGATATGGCACATATCGAATGCCGTCTGGAAACCGGACGGACCCATCAGATCCGCGTGCATCTATCCCATATCGGGCACCCGCTTTTGGGGGATGAAATATACGGAGCCGGATCCACGCGGTTTGCATCCAAAACGCAGGGACAGACGCTGCACGCCAAAACGCTGGGGTTTGTGCATCCGTCCACCAATGAATGGATTTCCTTTGACTCCGAACTGCCGGCATATTTTCAGGAGATCCTGCACGCGCTGGAGGCAACTTGCATATAAGTGATGAGAAAAAATTATACCAGGGAGGTAAGAATAATGAGCAGGAATTGGATACTTAAAACGATTATGGGGATGTCAGTGATCGCGGTTACGTCCCAATTAAATACAGGATCTGTATTGGCTGCGCCGGAAGATGAAATTGAAATAGAGGATACCACAGGAACAGAATCCGACGCGATTCCGCCCGAAGATTTAAAATGGGTAGCTCCCGGAAAATTCAGTTTTAAATTTGCTACGGATGAAAGCATGTGGTATAACATGGGCCTGGCTCGTTACGGTGAAGATCCCCTGATAAGCCTTAGTGGTTTGCTGTACCCTTCCGATAGTGCAAAGTATCAATCGGGGGATATATATACAGTAAATTGTGGGGACTTTTTTATGGCATCCGGTCTCTATAGAATTGTTATAAGCGTATCTCGCACTGATGCCAAAGGGGATTGGGTCGATTCTGAAAGCGCTGACTTGTTCTGGGAATGTCCGGAAGATCATATTGCTACGCCTGCGAATCTGCATTGGGAAAAAACAGAGATTGTTTGCGATCCGGTCAAAAATGCATCCGCTTATCATTTTGTTTTATATCAAGACGGAGAATATCAAGCCGAATTGAATAGTAATGAGAATCGAGTGAATTTTTACAAATATTTGAATCAATCAGATAAGCATGCATATCAGGCCAGTGTTATTGCCGTTAGTGCTGATCTGACAAAGTATGCCAATTCTGAACCATCCGAGATGTCTGCGGCCTATGCGAAAGAATCATCTGTACCGAAGGACAGTGACGAACCAAAAGAAGAAAATACTCCGAAGGATGGTAATGAGTCGAAAGAAGAGAATACTCCGAAGGATGGAAATGAATCAAAAGAAGAGAATACTCCGAAAGATGGAAATGAACAATCACAGACAGGTATCCCGAAAGATTCTTACCCAAGACTGATCACGGGTACGGATGGAAAGGAGCGGGTATATAAGAAGGGGGTGGAAATCGCCCGATATACCGGTCTGGCGATATTAGGTGCCACAGGTAAAACACCCTGGGTATATGTAAAAGACGGCAAGCGCGTTTACGATTACATCGGCTATGTAGAATATGAAAAATCTCTGTTTTACGTAGAAAAAGGGATATGGCAAGAGGATCTGAACGGTGTGATGGTGGATCCGAACAGCGAGCCTTTGGTATGGTACTTTAATGCAAATGGTCAGGTGCAGTCACATCATACCGGTCTGGCCGAATATGATGGCGAATGGTTTTATATTGAGAACGGAAAAGTTGCTACTGATATGAATGCCTTTGTTGAATACGATGGCGGACTGTTTGCAGTAGGTGCCGGCCGAATCATCCGTGAATACAGCGGCCTTATGCAGGATCCTCAGGATCCGGTCAATGGAGCATGGTATTTCTTTGCCGACGGCCAGGCGCAGACACAGTATACGGGCCTTGCACAGTATGATAACGCCTGGTTCTATATCGTCGATGGTAAGCTTGCGACGGAATATACCGGTTCTGTTGAATACGATGGCACTGTATTCAATGTGGTAAATGGTATGGTGAGGTAAATTCTCATACGGATCAATGTAAAAGGCTACAGAATCTCCGAATCTGAAGTCTTTTTTTAGCGAGATAACAAAAAAAACTTAAAAGAAACCTTTTAGGACAAACATACTATGTCTAAGAAGATGCTAAATTCTTGTTATATGATCTCCGAGCGGCTTGAAAAGATACACAAATAGCACGAATACATACTGTAAATTATAACAATTGTATAAAATATATAATCCATGTTATAATATTTTCGTTATTTTAGGCAGTTTGTTACAATGTACAATCAACACATTACCAAGGAAATGTACAAGGAGGTACGGGGATGGCAAACAAGTGGATCCGTAAATTAGGGATGGGGATGTCAGTTATTATGACTGTTTCGCAATTAGGTACCGGAATGGTATTGGCGGCACCGGGAGATGAAGATTTTGGTGACCTGCTGGAAGAAAAGTTTGAGGGTGAGTGTCAAAACGAGGATGAGTCTCAAAATGATGATGAGGCAGAAGAACTTTCTTCTGAAAATATGGATGTTGAGTTGCAAAACACAATCACTGCCCAGGGTGACTCTAATTTGGATGCTATTCCTGAGGGCATGGAACCTGCGGTACCGATCCGAACCAACACATATTTAGAGAGATGGGGGACTAAAGGAGGAGAAGAACTAACAGCGAAGATCTATGTATATGATATAACTGAAACGAATGCGACGGTACACGTTGTCTTTGATAAGGAAATCGGGCATAGCAGTATATCTTTATGTGTGAAAGACGAGAGCGCTGATTGGAATAACGCAATCGAATATAGTAAGGATATTGATGAAGGGGAGATAATTGATAATTTCAGATACATCATTGATATTCAGAAGAATCATAAGTATGAGTTTTATATAGAAATGTTAGATATGTCATATGAACGATATAAACATTTTTATAGTGGCATATATTTGATAAATACATATGATCATTCCGCCGGTGAGGAAATAAAACAGGGGAATTGGTATGATGATTACAAATATATAATATCAAATGATGCTATTGTGATTACAGCGTATAAAGGAACGTCAACGGAATTAATGATTCCGGCGGAAGCCGTAATTAATGGAAAAAAATATAAGGTTGAGATTGACTCTTTGGAAGCGGAAGAAGGGGCAAGGCCGACGTCCAGTTTAATAAAGATTTCTTTTGGAAAGGGTGTGGCATTTGGGGAAGATATGACATTTCAGAATATGAAGTGTTTGGAAGAACTGGACGTTTCCAGAGTGGATACCAGTAAGATGACATCTATGAAAGGAATGTTTTCGAACTGTTTTTCCTTGGAAAAATTAGATCTGAGCGGCTTTGATACGAGAAATGTTACAGATATGTCCAACATGTTTGCAGCATGTTACGACTTGAAGGATTTGGATGTTTCATCTTTTGATACATCTAAGGTTACAAACATGGGAGCTATGTTTCTTGGATGCGAATCTTTGGAGAGTATAAATCTGAATTCCTTTAATACGGAAAATGTATCCGGGAATGATGATCTGCAAACAACTTATTTGGAGCCGATTGGTAATATAAATGATCTGGGAAACATTAATTATTCACGTCTCTGCAATGGTGGCGGCGCGTTCAATTATTTATCAGATCCGAAAACGATTGGCATTAGTGGGATGAGCGGCATGTTTGCTGACTGCAGAAATCTGAAAGAATTACATCTGAACTCTTTTAATACGAAAAATATAGTTCAGATGTATGGGATGTTTATGGGATGCGCTAATCTGCAAAATATCGATCTTAGCAGTTTCGATACCGGAAAAGTGGTAGATATGTCCTATATGTTTTATGGATGTGAGAAATTAAAAAGTTTGGATCTAAGCAAATTTGATACATCATCTGTTTGCGGTCAGGAATATCAAATGCGGGGAGTTGTTAAAATTTCGTATTATACGATTGCATATACCGGAATGAAATGTATGTTCTATGGATGTAAGGAACTTGAAGAGTTGAATCTAAGCTCATTTGACACAAAGAATGTTTTGGGCATGTCAGGGATGTTTGGAAATTGCAGCAACCTTAAAAGAATAAATCTGGAAAGTTTTGATACTTCAAATGTCAAAACAGTAAGCGGAATATTCAGCGGATGCAGTCAGTTGACAAGCGTAGATCTTAGTGGGTGGAATTTAGAGAATACGATAGGCAGAGGATATTATGGATATAAAATAGAATTATCCTTGCAAAAAGGAGGAATGTTTACTGATTCCGGAATTGTAATGATAAAAACTCCGAAAAATATATTTAATCATGGAACATACGGGGAATCAACGCAGGAATGGTCTGATGAAGAGATGCAGAAACAGATGCAGATTCTTTCGGATAGTACGATCTTTATTGATCAGGCAACCGGAAAAGAATATACGTATTTACCTTATGGCGATGACAGTAAAGATAGTCATACTTTGGTAAGAATCGATTCTTATGGAAATACTCCGACAGATGAAATCCCTTCAGGTCCTGCACCGCGTATGATAACGAAAGAAGACGGAACTGCTACAGTTTACCGGGACGGCAAAGAGGTAACGGATTATACCGGTCTTGCTATGCTTGGTACGGCGGAAGCTGCTCCGTGGGTATATGTAGAGAATGGTAAACGCAATGCAACTTATTGCGGTTTTGTAGATTATGATGGCGCCAAGTTTTATGTTGAAAACGGAGCAATGAAGACGAACCTGAGCGGTGTGCAGCTTGATCCAGAGAGCACAAAAGAGAGTCCGAGATTCTACTTCTGTTCCGGCGGTCAGGTGCAAACGCAGCACGAAGGACTTGCTGAGTATGACGGTGAATGGTTCTATATCAAGAACGGCGAAGTCCAGATTGGTATGAATGCATTTGTAGATTATGATGGCGGAAAATTCCTTGTAGCGGTAGGACGTATAGTTGGAGAATACAATGGGTTAGCTCAGGATCCTCAGAATACTGCAACCGGTGAATGGTATTATTTTGCTGGCGGTCAAGCTCAGATACAGTATACTGGTTTAGCTATGTATGACGGCGTATGGTTTTACGTAGTAAATGGAAAGCTAGCAGTTGATTATACCGGAACTGTTGTATATGACGGTGCCTCGTTTGAAGTCGTAGCCGGAATGGTACAATAAAAGAAAAGGAGAATATATAAATGAAGAAACGTTCTTTAAAACTTCTATCACTGGCAATGTCCGGTGTACTGACATTTTCGTCGCTTGGCTCGATGACTGCGTTTGCAGCTTCGGGCGACGACTTCTCAGATTGGATGGAAGAATATTTTGAAGCATTCGAAGAGCACGTGAGTAATAATGCATAGAATAAGCCCTCGGAGCAATCCGGGGGTTTTAAAATATTCGCATTTCAACATCTTTCAGCAAATATCTGTTTTGGAAGAGATACATTTAATCATTTGCCAAAAAATCCTATAAATTCAACCAAAAAATATTATAAAACTATTGACGCTATAT
>JAFWRC010000149.1 GCA_017508825.1 Lachnospiraceae bacterium | reverse complement strand
CGCAGATAATTGGCATTGCCCTGTCCCACATTGTAGATCTCAATGGTCCTTAAAGCATCCTTTTTCCAGATCTCCTGCAGCGCTTCCCGTACTTCTTCGTCCGTTGCCCCGTTAAACCGTTCCGGATCATAGAGTGTATGATATGCCCGGTTGATATGCACTCCGCAGTATACGATATCGCTTGCTTCCGGCACAATGACCAGCTTTCCTTCCAGGCTGAACCCGGGGCTTGCGGAAAACTGAAATACCGCATCAGCCTTAATAAAACGTTCTGTCGGAAACAGCCCGCTGTATTCTTCGTCTTTTTCCGCCGGATAGAAATACGCGCCGTACCAGGCATAGTCCAGTTTGGAGATCCGCGTCTGCGCCTCCGGGTCTGCCTTAAGCATAAAGGAAGCAAAAAAAGGTCTGTATGCAGTGTTTTCGTCCTGCATCAGGTCAAATTCTTCCGATAAGATTGTCTCTTTATCATACCGAACGATCTTTTCGGATAATATCGAGCATTCCAGGATGCGGTTCTCCGATGCATTCCGGTCCGTCGCCAGGTTATCTACACTTTCGGCTTCTTCTGCGTAAGAAACTTCCAGTGTGTTATCGTTGATCAGATAATCTTCCACCCTGACGGAGATGACCGGCGGTAAAACAGCGCCATTTTCATAGATCCGTTCCGTATGAATTTCTCTGCGTATTTCTTCGATCCTATGTTGATGATACATATCTATGCACAATAATCCGTCGTCTTAAGAAATGTTTCCAAGTCAAAAATACCCATAATATATGTAATATCTTATTATAGCATAAAATAATCTGTCTTCCAGTATTTTCAAAAATAAAAAATGCGGAACAATCACTGTTCCGCATCTCATTTGATCGTAGAAATTATTTCTTCTTGGTTCCGTTTACCAGATCCTTCAGAGCCTTGCCTGCCTTGAACTTAGGAACGGTAGCTGCCGGGATCTTGATAGCTTCGCCGGTTGCCGGGTTCTTGCCCTTGCGAGCAGCTCTCTTGGAAGTTTCAAAAGTACCGAAACCTACCAGCTGAACTTTCCCCTTCTTCTTCAGCTCTTTGGAAACTGTGTTTGTGAAAGCCTTAAGTGCCTTCTCAGCATCCGTCTTGCTGATGCCTGCTTCTTTTGCCATTGCATCGATCAATTCTGCTCTGTTCATTTTAACCCCTCCATATTTGGTTTTTATTTGGTTGAACAACTGAAATATACCATAAAATAAGCATTTCAGCAATAGGAAAACGTGAATTCCTTTGAAAATCCGATACTTTTTCTCAGACTTCCAAACGGTTCCTTCCGTTTTCTTTTGCCTTGTACAAAAGCTTATCGGCCTGGCTGATCATTTCCGCATAACTTTTATACGCGGCGCACTCTGCCATGCCTGCGCTGAACGTGATGACCAGTTCCGGCTGAGCTTCCCACGCCGTCTTTTCAAAATGTTCCCGGACATGGTTGATCCGTTCCATCGCCTTTTCTTTTTGCGCCGCTTTTACAACGATCAAAAACTCCTCGCCGCCGTAACGCGCCGCCAGTTCGCCATCTCCCACACAGATTTCCTCATTAAAGATCCCGGCCAGCGTGCGCAGCACCACATCCCCGAAGACATGCCCGTAGGTATCATTTACATTTTTGAAATGATCAATGTCGACCATGCACAAAAAATGTTCCCCGTCGGTAAGAGACGCTTCCTCAAGAAAGCGGAACATCTCACGGCGGTTATACAGCCCTGTCAGTTCATCCCGCTTGGACAGATCATCGAGTTTTTCCAGCAGTTCTTCCCTCTTTGCGCGCTCTTTCTGATACGCATCCATGATCAGCGCTGTTGTCACAATGATATATACACTGATGATGAGCAGGGAACTCACAATATCGATATAACGCGCTTTCAGATTCAGCTCCGGCATCAGGCCGAGTTTCGACGCAATGAAACCATAGGGGTTTTGTCTGAGAAAATAGGCGATCGAAATGCATATGACATCTACGGTAAAAGAGACCAGCAGACAGACAAACCTGTGTATATCCTTAAGGACCGGGATGATCGTAAAGATCCCGGCCAGCATATAGATCGGCATTCCGGAATCAAATCCGCCGCAGGAAAAGAATGCGATGGGGATCACGACACAGTTAAAGGCATAACAGATCAGGATCCTGGCAGTGTCCGGATGTTTCCGAATATACGCTTCATAAACAACGATCAAAAGAAGAATGCCGCCCATCGCAGTTCCGATGTTCGCAATGACACCGATATTTTCAATGACCGTCACGATCTCCGATGCTGTAACGATCGCCAGTCCGACGATCACCACCACAGCAAAAAAGCGTTCCTCCAACGTCTTGCTATCATTGATCTCATGGTCAAGTTTTTTCAGCCACCCCATTGATCTCTTCACTTTCTTAAATGAATAAATATATACTTATAAACACGTGCTGAAATAAATTATTATAAAAGATATTATATCACATGTTTACATAAGTTTGTCAACGCTATCAGCCGATGATCTTTCCGATTTCTTCCCAATTCAAGCACCTTCTGTAATTCGTCCCCGGCAGTTCCGCTTCCCGGTTCCACGGGCGGTCATAGACAAGCACCTGCAGCTCCGGCAGATGATCAAAGAAGCGGAAAGCTGTCGGCGAATCCTCGATGGCATAATCAAAATGCATCTTGTAATAGTCCTCGAGTTGCAGGCTGAAGCCGCTGTCTTTCATAAAGTTTTCCCGTCCGTACTTATCCAGGCAGTACATTTTTATCTGTTCCAGTCCGTGCCGGTCCAGCCATGCGCGGGATGGCTCATACGCGCCAAACGGCCGTCCGGTAATGATCGATACCTCGTGCCCAAGCTCGAGCCAGCGGTTGATCGTCTCCGATGCTCCCGGCGTCTCCTCGTAAGAAAGCAGGATCTCCGGCCGATGCCCCTCCGTCATCAGCAGATCAAATTGTTCATCCGTGAGTTCGAAAGCTTTCTGCAGATTGAAAAACCGCATCTTTTCATATGGTACTTTGATCCCGAACAGCCGGTCCGCAATCTCCGAAAAAGACCTCGCCGTCTCACAGAGGCAATCATCAAAATCCACATAGATCTTCATTTTATATCTTCTCATCCTCTCTGTATGCAATAATCGCGTTCTGCAGTATAATTTACTGTAAAGAAAAAAGGTTGCGGGATTGCTCCCGCAACCATCATATCATATTTTTTTGGATTAGTCTGCCAGTTGCTGCAGTTTTCCGGAGATGGCTGACATCACGCTGATCGACTGCTCGATCTTGTCCATATTGCTGCGGCTGATCCCGATCGTCTCCTGCGTGCTGGCAGTAAATTCCTCACTGGTTGCAAGCAGCCTTGATGTGGAATTAACCACTTCATCGTTGGAATCCTTGATCCTTGCCATATCGCTGTTAACGACCTTCAATGTCTCGCCCAGTTTCACCGAATGTTCTCTGGATTCGTTCAATACGCCCTTGACCAGCTCTACCAGATCCTTCTGTGCCCCGGCCATCTGTACTGTCTGGGACGCCTTTTCCGATACCGCCCCGGCATTTTCGGTCAGCTCATTCAAGATACGGGAGATCTGCTCGGTTGACTGCTTGGTCTGTTCCGCCAGATTACTGATCTCACTTGCTACGACTGCAAAACCTCTTCCTGCTTCACCGGCTCTTGCCGCTTCGATCGAAGCATTCAGTGCCAGCAGATTGGTCTGTCCGGAAATACTGAAGATGATGTCCGTGATATTTCTCGCGTCTTCCGAGGACTTCTGCTGTCTCTCCGCCACATCTTTCATCTGATTGCCCACTTCCGTCGTCTGGATCGCCTGGTTCACCAGACTGTCGATATCTTTAAGACTCTTGCCGAGAATCTCGGTCATCTGTCCGGATACCTCCACGGCTTCCGTCGTGATCGTATTTGTTTCATTCAAAAGCGTCTGGATCTCGCTGGTCATATTGGTCTGCAATTCCACAGCGTTTAAGTTTTCATTATTTCCCTGCCCGATCTGCTCCACCGAATCACATACCAGTCTGGATGTATCACCGATCTCATCCAGCTCCGCTCTTAGGGTTTCAAAATCTGCCGTTACCTGTTCCGTTACATCCAGGATCTTTTCGGATACCCGCGCACGCTCCAGCGCTGCTTCTTCCATCTTGTTCATGTTCTCACTGATAAAACGGATCAGCAGACCGGAACCGAGAACCGTAGCGATCATGGTAAGAATGGAAATGATGATGGAGATCATCGAGATCTCGATCACATCCTTCGGATCGTTGGTTGCCATATTGATGATGACACGGATGATGTTCAGAATGATAAATGCGATACCCATGGTCCTGGTCACGCGGATATCCAGATACAGCACCATCATGATCATGATTGGGATCAGATACGGAAACACTGTGCCGTTTGCTGACATCAGCAGCATAAACGCATAAACGATCGTATAACCGACCGCTACACATTTATGAAAAGCCGAAGGATCAGCGGAATGCTTCACGATGATACAGACCACCAGATTGATCACCGTAAGTATCGTCGGTAAAATACTCTGATACGGCGGCAGTCCCGAATCCGCCAGCTGGGAAAATAATCCCACGATCCCAAAGATCGTAGTGATCACCAATACGACCATGAGCAGCTTGTTGATCTGTTTGATCTGCTGTTCTTCCAAAAGCGATTTCTTCATACCTGTAACCCCCTATGCTTTAGATTATATAATATAAAATTTATTATATCATCTCAGCTCATTATTGTCTATACAATAATATTTTGTATGCGCTTTTGTGTATTTATTTCTTTTATGCTGCAGCATCCTCGAATATAACGATATTCTTCCCATGCTGCTTTCCGTAATACATTCTTTCATCCGCTGTTTTGATGATGTCATCCGGCTCGCGATGGCTCTCTCTTTTTTCTTCCAGGCCGATGGTGATCGTTGCAGCGATCCGCTTGTTGTAAAAGATCGTCGGTGAGTTCTCGATGCTCTTTCGGAGATATTCCATCTTTTCCTTTGCGACATTCATATCGTAATCCTTCATCAGTATGATGATCTCTTCCCCGCCCCACCGGCAGATCTCGCAGCCCTGCATCTCTTTGCGGATCATGGCGGAAATATGCCGCAGTACCTCATCCCCGCCGTCATGTCCGTACGAATCGTTGATCCTCTTAAAGTTATCGATATCACAAAAAGATACACAGAAATGCGCAGACGGATCCTCCATCAGTTTTTCGATCTCCGGAAGGAAACCACGACGGTTTAGGAGTCCTGTCAGGGCATCTTCCAGTGCATCCGTTGACAGTTTCTGATTCTTTTCTTCCAGGCTGACCATCTCCACCTCACTGGCATAGATGTACATCGTATTATAAAAGATCGTTGAAAATACCATTACAAAAGAGGAAAACATGATCAAAAACATGCGTATGCCGGCGGATACGTCAAATACCGGTTGCGATTCGTTAAACATAATATACAAAACTGCAAAGGTTGCAAAATTCAGCACCAGGAGCACAGCAATGATCACCCGCTTGATCCCTTTAAACAGAAAACATCCGAAATAAATGATGATGGGCACGATCGCAAACAGGAAACAATACGTCCCGCAGCGCAGCCCGATAAAATAGGTGGATACGCATGCATATGCCGTGACTTCCAGGACCGTGCTGATATATATCGGCATGATAAATCCTGCCTTACACAAAAAGATACAGAACAGGTATACGACAACACTGAGTATATTGAACAGCACCAGCGGCGTCACACCTGCGATCGCCGTTGTTGCCAGCAGTACAACATGTACCGCGCACAAAACCACAACCGCAACCAAGTTACTGTTATGGACGAAAAAATGCATTAAGTTATCGACTATCCCTTTTTCTTTCATATAAGGATCTTTTGCCTCCGCAGTTTCAGATTTCTTATCCGCTTTATCCTCAGCTTTATATCAAGCCAAAGACCTGACCAGTTTTTCCGCATCCTCTGTCGACAGCGGCCGCCCCTCAAAGCATCCCTTCCAGCTGTGCTTTCTTTTCTTTGATCCGGTTCATATACTGAGAATAATCCGTATCCGTCCGGCTCCGTAACAGTTCCACCATTTGCGTCACCGGCTCACAGATCGGTGTCAATGCCAGATTCGCCAATACGCCTTTCAGTTTATGCGCCGCTTCAAAAGCCGCATCGGTATCATGCGCCGCCACGGCAGCATCCAGTTCATCAAAACCTTTATCCTTTAATACTTTCTCTACCAGTCTCACATAAAAAGCCTCGTTATTCATGCATCTGGCAAGCCCTTCATCCACCCCTGCTCCGAAAGCCCTTAACCCATCAATCGTGATCATAGATATCTGCCTCCTCGGAAAAACTTTACGACGCCTTCTCCTTTATTTTCCGGAAATAAACCGTTCAAACTCTTCCGGTGGTACCGGCTTGGAAAAATAATATCCCTGTATGATCTGACAGCCCATATCCTTGAGCATCTTTAACTGTGTCTCATCTTCCACGCCCTCGGCCACTGCGGGAACATTCATGAATCTTGCGATATCCATGATCAGTTCCACAAGTCTCCTGCTCTTTTCATCCCGGTTCATATTGCGGATAAAACTCATATCGATCTTCAGCACATCGATCTTAATGGTCGTGAGCATATTCAGGGAAGAATACCCTGTGCCGAAATCATCCATCTCGATCTTAAAACCGCGTTCTCTTAAGTGGTCTACCACTTCCGTCAAACTCTTCGCATCATCGGCATAAGCGGATTCCGTGATCTCCAGCATCAGGTCCGCAGCCGTCAGCCCGTTTTCTTCCACGATCGCTCCCAGGCGGTTTTCCAGCTCCGGATCATAGATATCCACGCGGGAAACATTCACGGAAACCGGAACCGTCACCCCGAATTTTTCCTTCCATTCACGGATCTGTTCTGCTGACCGCCGCCATACAAAATGATCCAGTTTCTGGATCAGTCCGTTATTCTCAAACAGCGGGATAAACTCTCCCGGACTGATCATGCCGTACTCCGGATGTTTCCAGCGGATCAATGCCTCTGCGCTGCACAGTACAGGCGTTTCCTCTGCTATACCATACTTCGGCTGGAAATAAACGATAAACTCCCCGTTTGCGATCGCATCATCGATCCCATGGATGAGTTTTTCGTGAAAGAGATCCGCATCGTTAAGTTCCTTGCTGTAAAAATTCACCTGTCTGGTATAATCGCCGCGAATGCGGTCGCAGGCCAGCTTGGCATGATCGAAGCGCCCGTCGACAGAAATACTCTTATCCGCATTCAGGTACACACCTGCCCGAATGCGGATTTTCGGCATATGCGAATATTTTGCCAGTTCCTCCGACAGTTCGTTAAAAACGCCTTCGTAGCTTTCATGATGATCCACATACAGATAAAAATAATCCGAATCCGGCCGGCATCCGATATACAGACCGTTTCCGAAGATCTGCTCTAAAGCATTTGCGATCTTCTTTAATACTTCATCGCCCATATCCCGTCCGAACATCTCATTGATCATATGAAAATGGTCGACATTGAGTACGATCGCATCCTTATAAACCGTTTCATCATAATGATCGGCCTGACGTACATATTCGTAGAAAAACTCCCGGGTATACAATTGCGTGAGAGCATCCTTCTCCGCGCTGCGTATGATGCTCTTATCCTCGTACAGCTGGATGATGCGCTCGCACCTGGCTTTGATCACTTCCGGGCTGTCATAGGGTTTTGTGATAAAATCATCCGCCCCCATTTTAATGCTTCTGACCTCTGCAGGCTTTTCCGAAGTCATTACGATCACCGGGATCCCGGAGATCTGTTCCTCTTCTTTATGGAGCCGCAGGAACTCTTCACCGCTCATAACGGGCATCAGCAGATCCAGGAGGATCAGTGAATATCTTACGGTCCGGTCGCGCAGCATTTCCAATGCCTGCCTGCCGTTCTCAGCATAAGACACCACATAGTGGTCCTGCAGCATATTGCCGAGGATCTCCCGATTGATCTCCTCATCATCCACGATGAGGATGCGTCGTTTCAGTCCTTTGGAATAAGCAAATTCGCCCATACCCCACCTCCGTATAGTTCCTGCTTATTTTTCTTTCCGGTTCTTTCCGATCTTTCAATCCGCAAAACGCACCGACAGTCTGTATTCCGGCGATACGGAAGAAATGACCGGCTGGTACATTTCCCATATTGTCATCGTGGCAAAGCGGTCTGCCGCTTCCCCTTCGTTCAGTTCCTGTAATTTTGCCTCCATCCGGCCGCGTGCTTCCGTTTCCACCTTTGCCATCTGATCGGCGCTCATCTGTATATCCCCGAAGGCAAGCCATCCGCGATCCGTATCCCCGATCACCATCTCGTTGCTGGGGATATTGATCGTTCCGCAGACCGCATGCGGGATCGTAAGGATCACGATCTTTTCTCCCTCATCCACAACAATGCTGTCTTCCGTAAGCCCGCTCAGATCCACCGTATAGGTCGCCGTTCCGTTATAGGTGATCACCTGTGTTTTGGTAAAGATGGACAGATTTCCCAGGCCCGTTTCCGTCAGCGTAACTGCATCGGAGAGTTTTGCTTCATATACCTCGATCTTCTTTAACTGTACCGGATCCCCGAATACCGCATCCGCAAAATCCGATGCCGTATATCCCATAGGTCCTTCGTCTTCCAGAACAAGATCGTGCGTTTCCGCCGACGCATCCATGTCCAGCTGGCTCTGTATGCCCTGCTGGAAATTGTTCAGCTTCTTATCGAGCGAGATCTTAAAGAGGAGCAGGCCAAGCAGGAGCAGCACCAGCAGTACGATGACCGCATATGTCATATAACGCGTATGTTTACCGCTGCCGCCTTCCATCGCGCCTCTTTCCGCTGCTCTTTCCACGCGGTCGATCAGTTTCTCATCAAACTCATGCTTATTCACAGCTCCCCCTCCTTTCTCCGCATTTTTCTGAAGTGTTCAAAAGGATCAATCATCATGTTTTTCCATCACTTCTTTTACTTCCTCAATGGCATCAAAGAACACTTCTACACATTTTTCATCAAATTTGGTCCCTTTTTCCTCCTCGATCAGGCGGATCGCTTCGTCCAGGGGAAATGCCGGTTTATAGACACGTACCGAAGTCAGCGCATCAAAAACATCTGCCACCGCCATAATGCGCGCAGATAACGGGATTTCTTCCCCGGCCAGCCCTTCGGGATAACCTTTCCCATCCCAGCGCTCATGATGATAAGCCGCCATATTTCTGGCTTCCCGCAGAAAATTCTCCCCGCTTACGGACCGGATCGCCTTGTCCAGGATCTTCTTGCCCCAGGTAGAATGCGTTTTCATGATCTCAAACTCTTCCGGTGTAAGTTTGCCCGGCTTATTCAGTATCGCATCGGTAATATTGATCTTGCCCACATCATGAAGCGGCGCCGATTTGATGACATCCTCGATATACCCCGGGGTCAGTATTTCACTGTAATAGCCTTTTTTCTTAAGCCCCTCCAGGATGATCTTTACATATGCCGCAGTCTTATGGATGTGATTACCGGTATCGGAATCCCGGGTTTCCACCATATCCGCCATCAGGACCATCAGCCCGTTCTGCATCTTCTCATTTTTTTCTGCATATTGACGGATATCCCGCAATTGCTTTGCCATATCGGTTTCCATCTTGCTGATGGTCCTGTACAGATCCCCGACCTCATTATGTGCCTTGATATCAAGTTTCGCAAATTTCTGCACACTTTCATCCATCGTTCTCTGATTTCCGATATTTTTGATAAAGTCCTTTGCCGAACGCGTGATGCTCGAGATTGGATTGATCAGGGAATATTCGATAGCGGAAATATAGGCAAGCGTAACGATCAGCGTAAATGCCACTGCAAACAACGCGATCATCCGGACATAACGATTCATTTCCGTGATGATATTATTGATATCGATCTCAACGCATAATAGTCCGACCGCCTGACCGGTACTGTCAAAGATCACTTTATAACCGTTAAGCATGTGTCCGTATTCCGACGAATAACCATCCAGAGTTCCGCACTCCTTTTGGCCGATCTTGACAGCTCCCTGCAGGATACGCAGTGTCTCATCCTCAAAACTGCCGGCTTCACAGGGGATTCCCATATAGGTATACTCCGCTCCGTTCTGCAGTTCCTCCCTAGTCTTTGTGTTGATCGCATAGGTAAGCGTGTGGATATTGTCAGGATCATCAAAATAGATGGCATACAGATAGTCGATATCAGAACTTTCTTTGACCTTATTTAAGCGCTCGCGCATTTCTTCATAATCGTCCGGCATCTCGCGCGCAGCGATCATATCCCCGAAGGAATACTCCGTGGTAACTGTGTAAGCATACTCCAGCACGGTCGTCGCATACTTGATATAATTCCGCTCTACATTCTGGCGGAACAGATGGTATCCGATCAATACGAGCACGCAGGTAAGGATCAGTATTGCGATCCCCGAATACATCACCGCGATCTGTTTTATGCCTAGTATTTTTCGTTCCTTTTTTTCCACAGTTGATCTGATCACTCCGTGTAAGGATTTTTTTATCGTTTCCACCGATAAAAATCGTTATAATTATAACACAAATCACAAAATAAAACAACAAGTTACCGGATTAGTTGTACAGAATATACAACTAATCCGGTAACTTATCCGTCAAATCAACAATAGATTATATTTACTTCGCTCTCACGATTGCTTTAAAGTCCGGTTCATGCTTCCCATTTGATAACCTCGCAGGTCCAGTGTAACGAACTGAAAGCCGATCTTTTGAAAGCACGCCACGATCTGCTCACGGATCCCGTCTTCGGCAAGTCTCGGGATATCCCCGGCCGGCACTTCGATCCTGGCGATCTTCCCGTGCATACGCACCCTTTCTTGCAGAAATCCATGTTCGATCAGAAACTGCTCCGCCTGATCGATCATCTTAAGCTTCTCTTCCGTGATCTCCTCACCATACACAAAGCGGGATGCCAGGCATGCATACGCCGGTTTGCTCCAGGTCGGCAGGCCCATATCCTTTGAGAGCATACGGATATCTGCCTTGGTCATTTTCGCCTCTCTTAAAGGGCTCTTTACCCCCAGTTCGTCCACCGCGCGAAGCCCGGGACGATAATCCCCCAGATCATCCATATTAGACCCCTCTGCCATATATTCGATCCCGTTCTCCTCTGCGATCCGCCGGATCTCCGTATAGATCCCGCGCTTGCAGAAATAGCAGCGGTCAGGTCCGTTTTTGCGGTATCCCTCTTCTTTCATCGGATCCATTCGGAAGATGATATGCCGTATGCCGCGTTCTTCGCAAAAGGCTTTTGCCTCTTTGAGCTCGCGCTCCGGTACGGAAGCGTCTGTTCCGGTGACCGCGATCACCTTTTCTCCAAGCACTTCATGCGCCACGGTCAGCAAAAACGTGGAATCCACTCCGGCCGAAAACCCGACTGCCAGAGAACCGAGTTCCCGGATATATTCTTTCAGCCGGTTCAGTTTTTCCTGCTGTTCCCCGGTTACTGTTTCCTTCATAATTGTTTTCCCCTTTTAAACAATTTCTGTCACGCTATCCGGATCCTATATTTACAGGAACCGCTCAAACCAGATCCGTGAAAGTTCCGGCCACATGTGTACGTCCGCAAACTGCTCCGCCAGTTCCTGCGGCGACGGCATCCGGTTATCCGCCGGCTCCTGTGCAGGAGCATCCTCGTGCGGTGCAAAAAACTGCTGCATCAGTTCTTCCCGCCGCTTCGGCGTCAGATTCACCGCCGTATCCGCTTTTACATGTTCCAGGGCAAGTCCCAGCTGTTCGCAGACGTATTCGCCCCCGTGCCAGCCGGAGAACTGCTCGAGACTGGCTACGGACAGCCCGTGCCCGCCCTTCGGGAATACATACTGCGCATAAGGAACTCCTTTATCTTTCAGCGCTTTTGCAAAGAGATAGATGTTTTCCACCGGTACCAGGTCATCTTCCAGGGTCTGCCACAGAAAACATGGCGGTGTTTTTTCCGTAACCTGTTTCTCGAGTGAGAAATACTCCAGTTCTTCCGGAGCAGGATCCGTCCCGAGCAAAGCCTGCATCGACCAGATGTGGGTATATTTCCCCGAAGTGAGCACCGGGTAGCACAGGATCGCGCCGTCCGGCCGGTTGGATACTGCATTCAGTTCCGGATCCGGATCCGTGATATCATCAAAATGCGTACACAGGCTGGCGCATACATGACCGCCGGCGGAAAAACCGCAGACCAGAAGCTTGTCAGCCGCGATATGATACTCCGCTGCGTTCTTCCGGATCAGGCGCACTGCCCTGGAGATATCCTCCATCGGCTGCCTTTTTAACGGTACCGACATAGTGATATCATTGGTATATGTGAGTACAAACACATTCATGCCCATCTTATAATACTCCATCGCAGGAAGTTCTCCTTCGTGCGGCGCCAGCATACAATAACCGCCTCCCGGCACCATCACCATGCATCTGCGGATGCTGTCATCCTCTTCATGCAAAAAGGCCCGCACATTGGGCATAAAACCGTATGCCGCCGCATAGATATATTCCCCATCCTTCCAAAGATCAAGCCGAAACTGTTTCATTACTCATCCTCCTTTCAGAAACTGACCGGAAACTCCTTAAGATCATCCAGCCGGAGAAACAGCATCCCGTTTTGGTGTTCCGGATTACCGTCATAAAAATGCTCCCCGTAACTGCATCCGCCGTCGATGTCCACCATATTGCCGTGCCACAGAGCCGTTAATCCCGGTGTGATATGCTCACCGCCGTAATAGCATTTTACATACTGTACCGGCACATGACCGCTGACAAAGGTATAGTCGTACTTACCATACAGATCAATGCCGTTCGTTCCGGGATCCTCACGGTAGATGGAACGCCATACAACATCATAGACCGCGGCCTCATCTGCATACCGGTACCTTATATTGATCAGACTCTGATCAAAATACGAATGTGACAGACAGAATCGCTTTTTGTTTACCTCCACGGTTTTGACGACATAGCGGTTTCTCAGCCATCCGAGGAGCCGCTTCCGCGCCCCCTCTGTCAATGCGGCATACCTGTCAAATGTAACATCTCCACCGTTGTAATCCAGCCAGATCACGGAATCGATCCCGCTGCATAACGCCCTGCCGCTGTGGTCCACCGAATGCAGCATCATGTGCTCATGATTGCCCAAGAGCATGTCCATATTTTTGTGTTCCCGGATATATCGCAGAAGCTTTATCCCGTCTCGCCCACGGTCGATCACATCCCCGAGAACGTACAGAAAATCCCGATCGGAAAAACCGATCTTTTCCAGTCCTTTTTTGAACAGGTCATATTGTCCATGCAAGTCGGATACCGTATATATTGCCATTTTCTATCTTCCCGGCCCCATTCTTATTCTTTACGTAAAGCGCTCTTCCGGTAACGGATGCAAAGGATCGTCAGATCATCAAACTGTTCCGCTTCTCCGACAAACAGATCCACATCGAGCTTTACGTTTTTCGCGAGCTCTGCAGGCGTTGCATCCGGATACAGGTTCAGTGCTTCCAGGATCCGGTCTGTGCCATACAGTTCATCGCTTGCCGCTGTTGCCTCCGGCACGCCGTCCGTATACACAAAGAGCGTACCGCCGTCATGCAGGTCGATCTCATAATCTGTATATTTCACGCCCTCCATGCCACCGACAACAAACCCGTGTTTATCCTTCAGGAGTTCAAAACGATCCCCTGTCTTCAGTATCGGATATTCATGTCCCGCATTCGCCGCTGTTACACACCCGGTCGCCAGATCCAGGATCCCGAGCCATACGGTCACGAACATATCGCCGAAATCACCTTTCAGCAGTTCATTGT
>JAFWRC010000148.1 GCA_017508825.1 Lachnospiraceae bacterium | reverse complement strand
CTCCCCTTCCCGCAAAGAATAGTTCACATCGACGAGCGCATCCGTCTGCTCGCCGCCGGACCGGAAGCTTTTATACAGTTTTTTTCCTTCCAATAAAACGCTCATCTATACCACCTTTAAACGCGGAACATCCTGCAGAAGACGTTTCGTGTATTCATGCTTCGGACACCTTAGGATCTCGTCCGTCTCTTCGCATTCCACGATCCTGCCCCGGTACATAATGGCGATCCGGTCGGCTATGCACTTTGCCATTCCCAGATTGTGCGTAACCGGCACGATCGTGGTTCCCAGTGTTTCCTTCAGTTCCAGCAGCTGATCTGTCACGGCCATTGCTGTGGTGACATCCAATGCGCTGGTGATCTCGTCACACAAAAGCAATTCAGGTTCCAGGGCAAACGCTGCCGCGATCGCGATGCGCTGGCTCATTCCGCCACTCAGTTCATACGGTCGCATCTTCAAGATCTTTCCCGCATCTTTAAGTCCCAACACAGAAAAAATATCTTTACACTTTTCCGGGTCAAAGCATATACCATGGCTTTGAAAGGTTTCTTTAAACTGCACATCGATCCGGCGGATGGGATTGAATGCCCCCCAGGGATTCTGCTGTATCATCCCGATCCGGGTTCCGAGCATTTTCTGTCGTTCCCGTTTGTTCATACCGGTCAGTTTCGTTTCCTGATAGCAGATCTCGCCCCCGGTGACTGTGATCTGCGGATCGGCGCAGATCGTACGGATCAGCGTGGATTTTCCGGATCCGCTCTCCCCGACGATGCAGAGCACTTCCCCTTTCTTCACTTCAAGATCCACATCGCATAAAACGGCGGTATCTTCGTATGCCGCTGACAGATCCCGGATGGTCAGGATGGCTTCTCTCTCCTGCATTGCTCACACCTCCCTGTAATCCATGATCACATCCCCCAGATAGTTAAACAGGATGATGGTCATGATCGTTGCGAGCGCCGGGAACAGCACCGCCCAGGGTGCGATCTGGATATAGGCTCTGGCTTCGCTGATCATCGATCCCCACTCCGTGACCGGCGGTACCACACCAAGCCCCAAGAACGATAAGCCCGACAGACCGATCATCGTTGTTCCGATCTGCGTCAGCGCATTGGTCAGGACCGGTGCCAGCAGGTTCGGCAGGATATGAACGCACAGAATATAGATATGGCTTTTCCCGGCAAACAACGCAGCTTTGATAAAGGCTTCGTTTTTCAGAACAAAGGTGTGGCTTCTTGCCAGGCGTGCAAAACTCACCCACATGGTGATCCCGAGCGCCACCATTGCCCCCGACAGACCGCCGCCTAAGATCCCGGCTACGGCGATGGCTACCACCATCTGCGGAAAAGCCAGCACGATATCGGCGATCCGCATCAGAATACGATCCAGCGCTCCGCCAAAGTATCCGCAGAGCATTCCGATGAATGTACCAATCCCGAAAGAAACTGCAACCAGGAAAAAAGTGGCCGCTATGGTCGTCCTCCCTCCATACAGTACTCTGGAGCAGACACACCTTCCGAGATTGTCTGTTCCAAAGGGATATTCTGTGCATGGCGCAGTACGGATCGCAGCCGCACTTGTCGCATACGGATCGTTAGGCGCAAACCACCCTGCCCCCGTAGTCAGCAGAAGCAGCAAAAGAACTAATACCGACATTATGATGATCCGGATCTTCAGTCTTTGTTTCTTCTTCATTCTTCCGCCCCTCTCGGATCCAGCGCATGCCCAAGCAGGTCTGAAATCTGATTGATGATCACATAGATACTGCCCATAATGATCACAAATCCCATGATCACCGGATAATCTCTTGCCGTAATGGAATCCATCACCAGTTTGCCGATCCCGGGCCACCGGAAGATGGTTTCGATCACGACGGATCCCCCCATCAGTGTACCGATCTGCAGGGCAACGATCGTAAAAATATGCCCCAGAGCATTCCGGATCACATTAAACATAATATAGCGCATCTTTACCCCGCGCGCCCGCATTCCGGTCACATAGTCCTGTGACATCTGGTTCAGAAATTCCGCACGCATCTGCCGGATAAATCTCCCCGTCATCGGGATGGAAAGCGAGATCACCGGCATAAAAAGCCCCTGCAGGTCTCCTTTGGCGATCACGGGAAACAGTTTCCACCGGATGCAAAGAAGATACATCAGAAGCACCGAGATCAGAAAATTCGGCAGAGCATTTGAGATAAAGGAAAGTACACGTACCAGATGATCTGTGATCTTATCTTTTCGCAGCACAGAAAAAACAGAGAGAACAAATGAAAGAACAAGTGACAATGCAAGGCTTGATACGGTCAATATCAAAGTGTTTTTTAATCCCTGAAACAATTTGGGGCCCACCGGCATATCATCCTTAAAGGACACGCCAAAATCCCCTCTTATAACAGAAAACAGCCATTCCCCGTAACGCACGAAGAACGGCTTTAAAAGCCCGAGTCTCTCACGCTCTGCGTCCAGCACCTCTTTGGTGACTGCGACTCCCTGGGCGGTCAGCCGTTTTTCGGCCGGATCCCCGGGAGCCGCATATAAAAGCGCAAATACGCAAAGACTCAGGATCAATAATATAACAACGAAACCCGCTGCCCTTTTCAGAGCCTTTTGGATCATGGAAGATCGGTCTCCGCATCAATTCCGTAAAAGTCAAACGGAATGTCTTCCGCATATCCCGTCACACCTGCT
>JAFWRC010000147.1 GCA_017508825.1 Lachnospiraceae bacterium | reverse complement strand
TCGCGCCACCTTCCCCCTAAAAGGGGGAAGACAGGATTTCCATATTATTTTATTGTTTCCAAAAATCAGATCTCGAACAGGTCGCTGAGTTCCTTCAGAGCGCCGTCGGTCTCGTGTGCGAGTACCTTCTTTGCCAGAACCTCGCCAAGCTGTACGCCTTCTTGGTCGAAACTGTTTACATTCCACAAAAAGCCCTGGAACATGATCTTGTTCTCGAAGTGGGAGAGCAGTGCGCCCATTGCTTCCGGTGTAAGCTGCTTGCCGATGATGATGGAGCTCGGACGGTTGCCTGCAAACTTCTTATTGTTGTTGTCATCATCCTTGCCGCATGCAAATGCGATGATCTGTGCTACTACGTTTGCACACAGCTTCTTCTGGCTGGTGCTGCCCTGGATATCCACATCCACACCCAGCTGGCTCTCTTTGAAGCCGATGAACTGCAGCGGGATGATATCGGTTCCCTGATGCAGCAGCTGGTAGAAGGAATGCTGACCGTTGGTTCCCGGCTCACCGAAAAGTACCGGACCGGTCGGATAGCTTACAAACTCGCCGAAGCGGTTAACGGACTTACCATTGGACTCCATATCTGCCTGCTGCAGATGTGCCGGGAAACGGCTGAGTGCCTGGGAATACGGAAGCAGTGCGGTGGACGGGAAGCCCAGCACGTTTCTCTCATATACACCGATCAGGGCATCCAGCATTGCCGGGTTTGCCTTCACGTCTTTATTGGTTGCCAGTTTATCTTCCTCTGCAGCGCCGTTTAAGAAGCGTGCAAATACTTCCGGTGTGAATGCCAGGGAAAGTACGGCACCACCAACTGCGGAAGTAGAGGAGAAACGACCGCCGATGAAATCATCCATAAAGAATGCCTGCAGGTAATCACTGTTGCCTGCCAGCGGAGAGGTCTCGCTGGTCACGGCTACCATATGTTTGGAAGCATCCAGACCTGCCTTCTTCAATGCATCCTTCACAAAGGACTCATTGGTCAGGGTCTCCAGTGTGGTACCGGATTTGGATACCAGCACAAAGATGGAATGTGCCACATCGATGCCCTGCAGCACGCCTGCAGCATCATCCGGGTCTACGTTGCTGATGAACTTTGCTTCCATAGAGAAATTACCGGTCTGCTTTGCCCAGTTCTCCAGAGCCAGGTAGATGGCACGGGGACCAAGGTCAGATCCGCCGATACCGATCTGTACCACGGTGGTGAACTTCTCGCCGGCACCGTTTACGATCTTGCCTGCGTGTACGTCATTTGCAAAATCTGCGATCTTCTTCTGCTGTGCTACATAGAAATCTCTCTTGTTTACGCCGTCTTTTACCACATCGTTGCCCAGCTGGGAGCGGGTCAGGTGATGCAGCACCAGTCTCTTCTCACCGGTATTGATCACTTCGCCGTTATACAGCTCTGCAAACTTCTCTGCCAGCTGTGCTTCTTCTGCCAGCTTGGCAAAACCATCCAGGATATCATCATTCACTGCTTTTGCAGCATAGTTATAAGCCAGACCTGCTGCCATCGGGGTCGTGTACTTCTTTACACGTTCTGCTCCGCTTGCGCCGCTCATGACCTCTTTTACGTTTACTTTTGCCTTTTTCCCCAGTTCCTCAAATGCACCAAGGGTGTCCAGGTTCTTCCAGTCTGCCATTTCTTCTTCCTCCGTATCGTTATTTTCCCCAACCTGTTTTATATACAGGCTCAACGCCTATGATTATACTTTATCGTCCCTCTTTATTCAAGTGTCGTTTGCCTCAGGCCGTTTTGCATTTATATCTTCCAGTTTTTTCCATGGACGCGTAAGTAATACCGGAAAGAGCGGCACAAATGCTGCCATATAGAACAGTTCCGCCGGATCAAAGTGACGGATCAGCCATACCAGCTCCGCCAGCATCGCTGCTATCCCCGTGATCGCGATTACCAAAGATGCGTTTCCCATTCTCCCGATGCTGTGATCGTACTGCCTGCGGCTCAGTTCCATTCCGCTTCCCAAAAATTCCAGTGCACCGAACACATAATAAAAACATGGCAGAAAAATGCACACATAGGGCAGCGTCACCCATAAGACATGGGAAGAGGGATGCTCGATGAGTCCCGGCAATGCTGCCAGCACTAACTGCAACATGCCTGTTCCCAGACAGAGAAGTCCCCTTTTTTTCTTCTCTTTTTCGGACAGTCCGATACTGTGCAGTTCCCCTTTGTAGTAGAACTCATCCCGGAAGTGCCCTTTCGCATCCTTTTCGGGACGGTGATCATAATCTTTTTTATAGCGGTCATGAATTATCATTTGTCGTACAAGTGGCAGCATACGCAGTGTCCGCCGCCCACATCCTTCATTTCGGGTGCTACTTCCTTACAGCAGTCCATACAGTGCTTGCACCTGGTATGGAACTTACAGCCCTTCGGCGGATTGGCCGGGGAAGGGATATCTCCCTCCAGGATGATGCGGTCTTTTTTCAGATCGGGATCCGGCATGGGGATCGCCGAAAACAGCGCCTGCGTATAGGGATGCAGCGGCTCGGCAAAAATATCGGATGTCTTGCCCGTCTCCACCATACTTCCGAGATACATCACACCCAGGGAATCGGAGATATGCTCTACCACCGACAGATCATGGGAGATAAACAGATAAGTCAGTTTACGTTCTTCCTGCAATTTCCACAGCAGGTTGATGATCTGTGCCTGGATCGAAACATCCAGAGCACTGACCGGTTCATCACAGACCACAAAGTCCGGATTGAGCGCCAGGGCCCTGGCGATACAGATTCTCTGTCTCTGGCCGCCGGAAAACTCATGCGGATAGCGGTCCTTATGATAAGGCTGCAGACCACAATCCTTCATGACTTTTGTGATATAATCCTGATACTCCGCTTTCTCAACCAGCTTGTGTTCCCGAACTGCCTCACCGATGATCTCACCGACCGGCAGTCGCGGAGACAAAGAGGAATACGGATCCTGAAAGATGATCTGCATCTTCGTGCGCAGTTCCCGCAGTTTATTTTTATCCATCGCTGACACATCTTCTCCTTTAAAGAAGATATCACCGCTCGTCTTTTCGATCAGACGCAGGATCGTACGGCCTGTCGTGGATTTGCCGCAGCCGCTCTCTCCCACCAGTCCCATGGTGGTACCGGCAGGGATCGAAAAGGACACATCATCCACGGCTTTTACTTCGCTGGTCACACCACCGAAAAATCCGCCTTTGATGGGAAAATATTTTTTCAGGTTTTTTACTTCTACTACGATCTCGTTTTCCATGTTATTTATCCTCCGGCAGATAGCAGGCCACATAATGCGTGTCACTGAGTTTCACCATCTCCGGGTATGCCCCTTTGCATTTTTCTCCACAACGTTCGCAGCGATCCCGAAAATAGCAATAGTCCGGCATATCCACCGGGTTTGGCACACTGCCCGGGATCGAATACAACTGTTTCACATGCTGTCCTACCACAGGCTTGCTCTTCATCAGACCCACGGTGTACGGATGACGGGGATCCTTGAAGATATCCCTGGCCGTACCGCGTTCTACCACGCGCCCCGCATACATGACCACCACATAATCCGCCATCTCGGCTACCACACCCAGATCATGCGTGATCAGCATGATGGAGGAACCGATGCGGCTCTTTAACTCCCGCAAAAGATCCAGGATCTGTGCCTGTATCGTCACATCCAGCGCCGTCGTAGGCTCATCGGCAATGATCAGTTTCGGATCACATGAAAGTGCCATAGCGATCATCACACGCTGCCGCATACCACCGGACAATTCATGCGGATACATCTTATATACGCCCTCTTTATTTGCGATTCCAACCATTCCGAGCATCTCGATGGAACGGGCTTTCACTTCCTCTTTGGACATTTTCGGAAAGTGCAGGGCGATCTCCTCATCCAGCTGTGCCCCGATCCGGAATACCGGATTTAAACTGGTCATAGGTTCCTGGAAGATCATCGCCATATTGTTTCCGCGCAGCCGGCGCATCACTTCTTCCGGTGCATTCACCACGTTGATCACTTTTTCACCGGTATCAAAACGGATCTCACCGCCCACAGTCTGTCCCGTAGGCCGCTGTACCAACTGCATCAGGGATAAGCTGGTCACGGATTTGCCGCAGCCGCTCTCCCCCACGATCCCGACGGTCTTTCCCTTCGGAACCGAAAACGTTACTCCGTCCACCGATTTCACCGTACCGATATCCGTGAAGAAATAGGTTTTTACCTCATCAAACTCCACGCAGTTTTCCGGATCTTTCATCTGCGTGACATACTCGCTTTCCGGGATATGACGACGCTTACGTTTCTTTTCGATCTCATTTGTAATCCGGCGATTCTCCCGGCTGATCCGGCGTGATTCTTTTGCACTGATATAATTCGAACTCTTAGCCATCTTCGTTACCTCTTCATCTTCGGATCAAATGCATCCCGCAGACCGTCACCGATAAAGTTGAATGCCAGTACCGTAAGCAGGATGAGCATACCTGCCGGTACCCATACAAAAAGATAATTTGTCATGACATTCACATCGTTGACTGCATTGATGATACTGCCCCAGCTTGCTGCCGGATACTTGATACCCATACCCAGGAAGGAAAGAGTTGCCTCGGTAAGGATTACGTCACCGAGTCCCATGCTGGCAAATACGATCAGCTGCGGGATCACGTTCGGTACCAGATGCTTAAAGATCCTGCGGTGTACACTCAGACCGCATGCTTCGGCTGCGATCATAAATTCCTGTTCCCGGAGGGAGAGGATCTGACCGCGCACAATACGTGCGATGCCTACCCAGCCGATCACGGCCAGGACCACGCAGAGAGCATAGATACGAATCTTTGCCGGCAGCTGGTAATAATCCATGATGGATCCTAAGATCAAAAACAACGGCAGCGAAGGTATACAGTAGACCACATCCACCAGACGCATCAACAGGTTGTCCACACGACCTCCGAAAAAGCCGGCGATACCACCCACGATCGTTCCGATCACCACCTCGATGGCAATGACCACAAAGCCGATGAGCAGGGAGATACGTCCGCCGTACATCAGCCGGGCCAGAAGGTCCATACCGTTTCCGTCCGTTCCGAAAATATGCTCTTTGGAAGGAGCTGAATAACTGTCAATGACACGTGTCTCCTGATTGCGACGCACCAGATACTGACCGTTCTTATTCTGCAGAAGAAATGTCGTTTCCGTTCCGTCGTCTTCGGTAACCGTCAGGCTGTCCTGTTCCTGCTCGATCATCTCGATCAGAAGGAGCTTTAAATCCGGGCTTAAATAGGTTCCGGCATTGACGGCATTGATGTTCATATCAGATACAAAAGCGATGTCCGCACCGTCTGCATCTTTGACCAGAGCGCCATGTGTTCCCGCTGCTTCCAATGTGTATACGCCGTCTTCCGCTGTATAGCTTTCCTGTCCGGCAGAAAGAGCCATCAATGCACCTTTACAAAATTCGTAGGAAAGATCCTGCTCCGAAGCCGCCCTGGTGAAACTTTTAAGCGATCCCACCGCGATCTCCTGATCCTCCACATCGATGGGCTTCGGTCCGGTCTTCACCCGGGCATACAAAACATAAACCTCATCACCGACGGGATCCAGACGATAATCCGTGCCGTCACGGGAAGTAAATTCGTACTTCTTCGTACTGGCTGCGATCATAGTCTTGGAATAGATATCCTTGGGCAGCGTCTCCCCCGGTTTTACCACAAACTGGTACTGGTCGATCGCCGTAGCACCGGCATAATCCTTGAGCATGCTTTCACTGGTATAAAAGACCTCGCTCTCGGAATAGGGAACCACGGCCCCGCCCAAAAAGGAGAAGAGAAACATGCAGATGATGATCACCATACCCAAGATGGCCAGGCGGTTACGGAAGAAACGTTTCGCCACCATCATACCGGGGGATAAGACCTTTACTCTTGCGGCATCATCCAGCTGCATCTCTTCGGGTTTTTTCTCTTTTTCATCTATCATCTCTTTTGCCATATCAGTTCACCCGAACCCGCGGATCCACCGCGGCATATAAAATGTCTGCGATCAGATTGCCCAAAAGGGTCAGGACCGCGAGAAATACCATATAGAACATTACAAAGGGAATATCGCCCTGCATCACGGATACATAGGAAGTATAACCGATGCCCGGGATCTGAAAGAGCTGCTCCGTGATCATCGCACCACCGAAGAGTCCGGGCAGAGAACCGCCCAAGAGCGTTACGATCGGGATCAGCGTATTGCGGAATGCGTGATGATTGATCACGCGGTTTTCGGACAGCCCCTTGGCTCTCGCCGTACGGATATAGTCCGAATTCAATACTTCCAGCATATTGGCACGAACGTATCGCATCATACCGCCGATACTCACCACCGTAAGGGTGATCACCGGAAGGATCATATGTTTTGCGATATCGAGGAGTTTCTGCGTATCCGTCATCGACTGATGCATACGGGAAACCGTGCCGCTTATATCAAACCATCCCAGTTTGATCGAAAAGACATATTTTAGGATCGTCGCAAAGAAAAAGCTCGGTAAGGAGATACCGATCAGTGCGAAGACCGTGACGGCATAGTCCGTCATCGAATACTGCTTGCGGGCTGCAGCGATCCCCAAAGGAATGGCGATCACCATCTCCAGAATAAATGCTGCCAGGCTCAAAAAGAAGGAATACCAGATCACGTCTTTGAACTTATCCAGTATGGGCTGGTTCCAATACCAGGAATCCCCGAAATCCAGACGGATCGCACCGGAAAGCCAGCGGAAATAACCTTTCAGTACACCTACGTCCAGGCCGTACTGTGCATTCAGCTGGGATACCCATTCCTGATAACTCTTGGAACCGGGTCTCGTAGCCAGAGCCCGTGCCTGGTTTTCCACATAGGAAGTGGGCATACAACGCATGATGGTATAAATGATCAGTGATACGAAGAAGAGAAGTACCACCGAAATCAGCAAACGTTTCAGAATAAATTTTTTCATGTAATAACTGCCTTTCAGTGATCCTGAAATGATAAAGGAATACGGATACCCCTGCGTACAGAGGTATCCGCAATTGTAATTTTAACGCTTAGCGCATTTTCATATTCTGAATCTCACGCGCCCAGGGGTAAAAAGGAGTAATATCTTTTGTAATGGTATCGGTATTGATACGTTCAGCAGAGAACAAAACGCAATCCTGTCTCTGGTAAACCGGGATCTCTACGGCATAATCCACGATGTAATCCAGGCACTCCTTATAGATTGCCTTACGGATCTTCTGGTCTGTCGTACTTCTGGCTTCAATGATCATCTCATCCAGCTCCGGCTGATTGATACGATACATATAAGAGCTGCCGCCCTCCGTATGATATACCTGGAATATATCCGGATCGATCGTTGCCTGCCATGCCGCACACCACAGTTCTGCAGTGCCGCCTTCCGTACTGCTCCACAAGATGGAGGAATCGGAAAGGTCATTGATCCGCAGTTCAAAACCGATCGTCTTAAGCGCCTCGGAAGCCTGTGTCAGGATACCGAAGGAAGGATGGTCACCCTGTCCTGCGCCGCCGACCAAGATCTCATAATTCAGCTTTGCACCGGTCGGTGCTGCCGTCAGTTTGCCGTCACTTACAGTATAACCGGCTGCTTCAAAGAAACCGAGAGCTGCATCCAAGGCTGCCTTATACTTTTCTTCATCACTCATTCCGTCAGTATAGATCGGATTGCCGTTCACATCGGTGGAGAATGCGATCGCATAGTCCGGATCGGACGGCTGCGGTGCTGCCCAGCTGGTATTAGAGATCGGATAGTTGATCACGGAAGCCGCATCACCATAGTAGGAATCGATATTCACATCACGATAAACCGCCAGTACCGTAGCGATAGCCTTACGCAGATCCTTGCTCTCTTCACTTGCGGGATCACCGTTCACACATACATTTTCGCTGTTCATACCGATGTAGCCGTAACCCAATACATCCACCAGGGAAGTCTGGATCTTGTCACCGGTAAGCTGACCGTTGGAGTTCTCACCCTTTACGACTTCCAGACGTTCCTTAGAAGCGGAAGGATCGGAGATATCCAGAGTACCCTGTGCTACACCGGGTTCCTTATCCGGATCCAGTGTCACACGGAACTGCAGATCCTTGATGAAAGGAACACCGTCCCAGTAATACTCGTTTGCTTTCATATATACGGTCTTGGCCTCAAGTTTATCAAATACATACGGGCCTGCGCCGAGAGGCTTTGTTGTCTTCTCACGAACGATAGACAGATCACCTTTCGGGAAACCGAATTTGTTATTTGCATAATCATACTGTGCCGGATCTCCGTAATAATGCATCGGGATCACATAACCGCCGATCTGATAGATCGCGGAAGCATCCAGCTGATCCAGGGTTACGGTAAAGCTGTAATCACCGGTTTTCTCGATACCGGAGATGTTTGCAGCACTCTCACCGGTCTCGATGGCATTCTTGTATTCATCCGGAAGGAATCCGCTGATGCCTTCCTCTGCCTTTTCGGTATCGGAAAGTGTTACCACATCGCCTTCATAAGCTTCCATCATCTCGTTCCAGAAATCTGCTTCATTTGGCACATCATCGCCCTGCATGGTGAACGTGGTATTGGTCACATTTGTCGTGATGGAGCTGTCTTCGTTTGCCGTAGCAAAGCCCCAGTTTACCATACCGTTGGCGATATAGTTCTTATCAATGGTATCATCACCGGTCAGATAACCGTTATTGATACAATACTGCGCAATGCTCTTGGCAAACAGTTCGCCTGCTGCCTGCAGATCATTCTCCCAGAAATTCTTCTGTTGTTCCTCGGTGAAATAAGTGAAATCGGTATTGTCCGGACCGGCTTCCAAAAGAAGAGAAAGCATAGTCTGACTGCCGTTACGATATTCCTCCATGCCCTTGATCGGCAGGGAATATAAGGTAAGTCCTCCGTCATAGGACGGATCGCTGATCACATAATAAGTAAAGATCACATCGTCTGCGGTAAGTTCCACACCATCGGAGAATTTAACACCCTCACGAAGCTTAAAATCATAAACTACCGTACCGTCGGCATTCTCGGTCACATCACAGTCTGCGATGCCCTTGTAGGTGTAATCGGTACCGTTGTAATTGCGGGTCTCACCCTCGATCCCGTGGTACACCATATCACCCACACGATCGGGGAGAAGCAGACTTACGGATACCAGGTCTGCTACGTTCTGATCAGGTACACTGCCCGAAAAGATGGAATTGAACTTTTCGGAAAAATCATCACTGGCTACCACCAGTGGTACATCCGAGCCCGGATCCTCCGTTTCAGGCGTATCCGCATCCTCGGTAGGTGTTGCCGGTACACCATCTGCCGGTGTAGGTTCTGTACCGACCGCCGGCTCAGTTTTGCCGCAGGCACCAAGCGTAAGAACCGCAGTAAGTGCCAGCCCCATGATCTGTTTCTTTTTCATAGTTTTATTTTTCCTCCTTCCTGATGATAGCGATCATTATAAAAACCGCTATTATCACCTTATTGGTCGCCATTATTTTAGCAAAACAAAAATGTTTATGCAATAAACTATATACTTACATTGCTACATATTTTTGCTTATTTCCGGTGTGTATGTTATCATAAATAATAGAGGGATATAAGACTATGTATGAAGAAAGACGAAATCACACACTTCTCTATCTTATCCTTGCCGCAGCCCTGATCGGGGTGGTCCTTTATCTGCGCCCGCAACTGGATCCGGGGAAACAACGTGCGGTAGCCGGGATCCGGGAACCCCTGCAGACCGAAGCCCATGGATCGGAACAGATCTCGCTGGGTGGCTATGATCTGACCTTTTCCTACCTCTATTCCTATGATATCGAAGCCCTGGTGGTCGGCACCCATAATTACAGCGGCGGAGGGATTGGTGACAAACTGGCGCCTAAAGATCTTGCTCTTGCCTGGGGAAAAGTTGCAGAATATAATACACAGATCGATTTTCACTGGTCACAGGCTAACCGCTGGTATTATTGGAAGGTGGATAATGTTCAGGAACTGGCGCCTCTCGGCAACACAGGAGAAGTTATGCTGCATTCCGCCAACAATCACCTGATCGCAACAGACTCTTCCGTACGCAAAGCGATCAAAAGGATCAAAGTCGGTGATCATATTCGCCTGACCGGATATCTGGTCAATATTGACGGTCATTCCGGCACCAAGACTTTTTTCTGGCACAGTTCAACGAGCCGCGCAGACACCGGCAACGGCTCGTGTGAAGTGTTCTATGTAAAAAGTGTGGAATGGCTGGATTAGATCCTCAGAACAGGATCCCTTTCATACAGATCTTCTGTTGTTCCTTTTCATAATCCCAACTGTGATATGCACCTCCGCGGCACCATTTAGCTTCCGGACAGGCGGCACAGGTTGCATTTCTTTCAGACAACGGCTTGCGGAAGATCTCAAAACGGTTGTTCCAGATCTCCGTAAAAGAAGTATCATGAATATTTCCCTGGACTGTTTTTTGATTATGCGGTATATCCAGACATGCAGTAACATCTCCGTTAACCAGGATGCTCGCTACCGTAATACCCGCATTACACAGAAAGTACCAGTCACGCACCTCCGCTTCGTTTTCAATTCCCAGAAAATGACAGCAGGAATAAGTCACCGGAAGACCGGCCTGACGTTTTTCTTTGATAAAAGCCATCAGTCTGCGGTTATCTTCGGGTGTCAGGTGCATCTCCGGCATCAGTTCCGCGCGACCGATGGGCTCCAGGCCGGTCAGACGCCATTCATTAAAATCGATCGTATCAAACAGTTCAAACAGTTTGTCTAATTCGTTGATGTTCTCGTGGTTTACTACCGTCGTTACCATGGTATTGCAAAAATCCAGTTCCACCAGGTTTTGCAGTCCCTGCATGGCCAGTTCAAATCCGTTTTTCAGACCACGGTATTGATCATGTCTCTTTGGCAATCCGTCGATACTGATGGATATACTCTTTAAACCGCACTCCTTCAGACGTTTCGCATTTTCCTTATTGATCAGGGTCGCATTACTGGTCATACCCCAGGGCACACCCTGTTTATGCATATATTCGATCAGCGGAAAGAAATCCGGATACAGCATTGGTTCCCCGCCGGTCAGGGCGATGATCGTTCTTTTATCCTTCGTGCAGAAATTTTCCTTGATCTCATCGACAAATTTTTTATACTCATCCAAAGGCAGACCGTGCGGCTGTTCCGCACTGCAGCTGCTGCCGCAATGAAAACAATGCTCATTGCATTTCAGGGTCAGTTCCACCAGAATCTGCCGGAGCTCCGGTTTTTTGCAAAGCTGCTTCTGATACTCCGCTACCGTATCCAGGTTTTTTAATTTAATCTCGGTTTTTGTCATCTCTGTTTACCTCATTCCCGGATACAGCTGCTCAACTACATCATCCGGAAGTTCAAAATGCTGATAATCTTTTGCATTTTCCCAGTCACCGCCCCATTCAAAGCCATGCTCAATGAACAGTTGATAGCAAAGATCATCTTTCTCAATCTTATACGGGAAATCCTCTTCCCGGTGGGTATAGGGTTCTGCAGTGACCGGTTCAATGGAAAGCTCACCATCCACTGTCTTCACATACGGATTGTAGAGCGTATTGATATCCACCGCCAGTCCGAGTCCATGCTTGGATACTTTCGTGGTATGGGAAATAAAACGGAAATTGAAACTCGAGGAATTGTTGGCTTCCATCGAAAGTTCATCATCCGCATCGTAATCATCCACCAGCTGTACCCGCTCGATCGGATAGTCTGCTTCGTACAGTTTCATCATGATATCCAGGACGTCTTCGGCGATGTATTTATTGACCACCATCTCGCCTTCCAGAGTTTCTCCCTCCAGATTCTTATGCAGCACATGAAGATAGCACAGATCCTCTCTCGGAAGCGTGCAGTCTTCCTTGAAAGATTTTCCTTCCATACGCGCAAAGATCTCATCCGTGATCTCGGTACTGTAAAAATAATCCTGATAATCTTCATAGGGATCATAGTAATCGACACCATATTCCGGTACCGGGTCCGGATCGTAATAGGTATCATCGATTTCCACACCATATTCCGGTACCGGATCCGGATCGTATGGTATGCCATATACATCCGGTGTTTCATTGTTATACACACTGTCTACACCATATACAGGTACACCCTGATCTCCACATGCTCCCAGCACCAGAATGGTCGATGCCGCAAAACCCAACAAGGCTTTTTTCCGTTTTGTGATCTTCATAGATTATTTCTCCTTAAGTACTCCGGGATACCACTGTTCTACCATCTCATCCGGGATCTCAAAATGCATATAGTTCTTCGGATTCTCCCAGTCTCCGCCCCACTCAAAGCCATGCTTTTTGAACAATCGCACACAGAGATCATTGTCTCTGATCGTATAAGGGAAATCGCTATCTCGATTCGCCGAATGCTCATTTACCAGCCCATCCATTATCGGAACTATTTCTCCGTTTTCCGTGTACGGATTAAATCTCGGATTGATGTCCAACGCCAGACCCAATCCATGTTTCGCTTCGTGATCCACCAGGCTATAGGTGCGGAAACACATAGATATATTATCTTCTATCGCTTTGGAACAAACGAGATCACGATCTTCCACGATACGATGATCTGCTATACCGATACTCTTGATCGGATAATTTGCTTCATACAATTCCAGCAGAATTTCCAACACATCCTCAGCGATATATTGATTGACGATCAATTCACCTTCTTGCGTCATTACGTCCCTATCTCTATATAAAACATGAAGATAACGCAGATCTTCTCTATTTACCGGGCAATTCTCATCCGTATAAACAGCCTCATCTCTTTCATACATTTCATCCGGGATTTCAGAGATATAAAACTGTTCTTTATAGTTATCCGGTGGTGGTATCGGTGTCGGTGATGGAATTGGAGTTGGTGACGGTTCATATGGAACACTATACACCGATACTGCCATCGGCGGTCCATATACTTCCAGTGTTTCATTCTTATCTCCGCATCCACCCAGCATCAAGATCGTGGATGCCGCAAATCCCAGCAATGCTTTTTTTCGATTTGTGATCTTCATAATCTATCCCCCTAAAAACAGATGATCCCGCCTTTGTTTTAGATACGGATGAAATAAGATTATTTTATGGGAATTTATACGATCGCTACCTGTTTTGCAGCATCGTAAGTGTGCGGCTCCTTTTCCGTTGCCTTATGACCGACCGCCAATGCAATCTGGAAATCCTTCTCTGCAGGAATCTGCATCTTTTCTTTTAAGTAATCGCGTTTGCCTCCGCGCATTGCATCGTAGACAGAGCCGACGATCAGACTTCCGAGACCCAGACTTTCTGCTGCCAATGCCATACTCTGTACTGCAATACCGGCATCCACCTGACTCCAGCGGAAATCGTCTTCGGCACTCAGCATAATGATCGTAGGCGCTTCGTAAAAGGCATTATGCTCCCCGCGATTCGCATTACGCAGTGCCATCTTTTCCTGTTCCAGTTCTTCGATGATGGGATCCTCTCCGTTGATCACGCTAAAGAAGATCTCCTGCTTATTAGTCCCGGTGGGAGACTGCAGGCCGGCATGCAGGATCGTATCCAGTTCTTCTTTCGTTAATTTTTCCTTTGTATATCCTCTGGTAGAGGAACGCTTTGCGATAGCTTCTAATACTTCTGACATAGTTTTCTCCTTTCTCATAACTCCTCATAGTAAAACAGTCCACAACCTTACGGGCTGTGGACTGTTTGATTTACTCTTCGTCGTCGTCCTCTTCCTCTTCTTTCGGGAAGATCATATCATCATCGTCTTCATCAAAATCGTCCGGCATTTCCACAGGCATATTGGCTTTTTCTTTTTCCATCTCCTGTTCTGCGGCTTCCAGATCATCGTATTCGTTCACACCGTCGCTGATCTTTTCCCTTACCTTGGCGATCTTGGCAACCTTTACGTTTTCTTCCACGTTCATCATCTTCACACCGGAAGTGATTCGTCCGTGTACCGGGATCTCACTCATCCGCACCTGGATGATCGTACCGGCTGTGGTGATCATCATGATCTCGTGGTCATCGGTCACAGCCTTGACACCCACTAGATCACCGGTCTTTTCCGTGATCTTATAACACTTAAGACCCTTGCCACCACGGTTCTGTAAGCGGAAATCCTCTAACGGGGAACGCTTGCCGATACCGTTTTCGCTGACTACCAGTAACGAATCTCCCTGATGATCGAGCTGCATTCCGATGATCTCATCATCGTAATTCAGATTCATACCGATCACACCGGTTGCTCCGCGGCCCATCGCACGCACATCCGTTTCCTTAAAGCGGATGCACATACCGTATTTCGTTACCAGGAAGATATGCGTATCCTGATCCGTCTGCTTTACTTCGATCAGTTCATCATCATCCCGCAGGTTGATGGCAGCCAGACCGTTTTTACGGATATTGGAAAAGTCCATAATGCTCGTCTTTTTCACGATACCCTTACGGGTTACCATGAACAGATTCTTACCTTCCACATATTCACCGATCGGGATCACGGCAGAAATCTTTTCCTCCGGCTGCAGCTGCAGGAGATTTACGATCGCCGTTCCTCTTGCGGTACGTCCGGCCTCCGGGATCTCGTACGCCTTTAAGCGGTACGCCCGTCCGCGGTTAGTGAAGAACATGATGTAATGATGCGTCGTGGTCATCAGCAGGTCTTCGATATAGTCATCTTCAATGGTGGTCATACCCTTGATGCCCTTGCCGCCACGACCCTGTGCCTTGAAGTTATCCACGGTCATACGCTTGATATAACCGAGACTGGTCATAGCCAGTACCGTATTTTCCAGCGGCACCATATCTTCGTAAGAAATCTCGGAAGTATCAAAAGTGATCGCGGTACGACGCTCATCACCGAACTTCTCGGAAGTCTCCAGCAGTTCCGTACGGATCACGCCCAGCAGCAGTTTTTTATCTGCCAGGATCGCGCGGAATTCCGCGATGCTCTTTAACAGTTCCGCATGCTCGTCTTCCAGCTTCTGTCGTTCCAAACCGGTCAGCGCACGCAGACGCATCTCTACGATCGCATTAGACTGTTTTTCGGAAAGACCGAAACGCTCCTGCAAGCGGTCTTTTGCTTCCTGTGTGGTCTGGCTGGAACGAATGATGCTGATCACTTCGTCAATGTGATCCAGCGCCGTCAGCAGACCCTGTACGATATGGTCACGTTCCTCTGCCTTGTTCAGATCATACTGTGTACGGCGGGTGACCACATCTTCCTGATGTTTTAAGTATTCCTGCAGGATCTCCAAAAGGTTCATAACCTTCGGCTGGTTGTTGACCAATGCCAGCATGATCACACCAAAGGTATCCTGCAGCTGTGTATGCTTATATAGTTTATTCAGAATAATATTTGCGTTGGCATCGCGGCGTACCTCGATCACAACACGCATACCTTCACGGTTGGATTCATCACGTATATCGGTGATACCGTCGATCTTCTTGGCCTTGACCAGTTCTGCCATCTTTAAGATCATATTGGCCTTGTTCACCATATACGGAAGTTCCGTAATAATGATCTGGGACTTGCCGTTCGGCAGTGTCTCAATATTGGTCACACCGCGCATACGGATCTTGCCGCGGCCGGTACGGTAACTTTCCTGGATGCCTCTGGTACCCAGGATCTGTGCGCCCGTCGGGACGTCCGGACCTTTTACGATATCCAGCAATTCCTCGATATCGGTATCCCTGTCTTCATTTACGCGGTTATCAATAATCTTGACAACTGCATTCGTTACCTCACGCAGATTGTGCGGCGGGATATTGGTCGCCATACCAACGGCGATACCGGTGGTACCGTTGACCAGAAGATTCGGAAAACGGCTGGGAAGCACTGTCGGCTCCTGTTCCGTTTCGTCGAAGTTCGGAATAAAGTCTACAGTGTCTTTATTGATATCTTCCAGCAGTTCCATGGAAATTTTGGAAAGTCTAGCTTCGGTGTATCGCATAGCAGCAGCACCGTCGCCGTCCACCGATCCGAAGTTTCCGTGACCGTCTACCAGAGGATAACGAAGGTTCCAGTCCTGTGCCATGTTGACCAATGCACCATAGATGGAGGAATCACCATGCGGATGATATTTACCCATCGTATCACCGACGATACGCGCGCATTTACGATGCGGCTTATCCGGTTCATTGTGCAGCTCGATCATGGAGAATAAGATACGGCGCTGTACCGGTTTCAGACCATCCCTGACATCCGGCAATGCTCTGGCCGCGATAACGCTCATGGCATAGTCGATGTAGGATTTCTCCATTGTTTTTTTCAGGTCAACATTATTGATCCGGTCAAATACCTGATCATTCATGGACTCACTCATTAAATTTCCCTCTTTTTAATTATCCGAATAAATTTTTATATTGATTTTTAGCACGAAATCTGTTATATTATAACATTTTTGCCGGAATTATGCAAATAAATAGGAAGGGATTTTTGTCCCTTCCTACTGTTATTTTCCCCTCATCCGGCCTTCGGCCACCTTCCCCCCACAGGGGGGAAGGCAGGTATAATTCAATGCCTCTACGATTCTGTAGATAATGCATATTTCTTATTCCGCTGCAGCCGGTTCCTCGACTGCTGCCGGAGCGGCAACCTGCACCGGGGTTTCCTTCAGTTCAAAACTGCCGTATAACAGCTTCGCCATCTCGGAATCCTTATCCAGGATCAGTGTATTATCGCCTTTCATGGACTCCTTCAGAGCATCCAGAGAACGGATAAAGTTGTAAAACTCTGCCTTATCCGGATCATTGTATGCCTCGGAAAGGATACGCATGTACTCTGCTTCGCCTTCCGCCAAGAGCGTTTCCGCCTCTTTATTGGCATTTGCCAGAGTGATGGTCACTTCCTTATCCGTTTCGTTACGGATCTTCTGTGCTTCCGCTTCACCCTGTGCCTTATAGCCGGCTGCGATATTTGCACGCTCCGAGATCATACGCTCATAAACCGCTTCCTTGTTATCTTCCGGAAGATCCAGCGCCTTGATCTCTGCCGTCAGGATCTTGATCCCGTAGCCTGCCATATCCGAGTTGGATTCCTCTGTGATCATGTCTGTTAACGTAATACCGCGGGCTGCGATCACTTCATCCTGTGTCATCGAGGAGATCGTATTTTTGGTCGCATTATAAACTGCTGCATCGATACGCTCCTCCGCTCTGGCGGATACACCACCAAGCGTCTGATAATACTTTACCACATCGGTTACCGTCCAGATGACGTAATCATCGGCGATCATAGACTTCTTGTCTCTGGTGATGACATCCGACTGCGGGATATCATAGATTCTGGTGCCTACGTAGATTGCCTGTGTGTCCTGAATGAACGGGATCTTAAAATGCAATCCTTCTGTATTCTGTACGCTTACGACTTTTCCGAACTGCTTTAAGATCACGGCATCGTTATGATTTACCGTATAGCAGCCGGAGATTCCTACGATCACTGCCAGTATCAGCAAAATGATAATAAATACTTTTCCTTTTGTCTTCATATTCCGTGCCCTCCCTTAGTTAAACTTTTCCAGCGGAAGCATGGTCTGTGTGGAGCCGTCGGTAATGATCACCTTCATACCGGGCAGTACGTCTTCCATTGTCTCATAGAACATACGCTTCTGGGTGATGTACGGATACAGTTTGTACTGCTCATACATTTCGTTGAAACGTACCACCTGACCTTCTGCTTCTGCGATACGGGATGCTTTCTGCGCTTCCGCATTCTGCACGATCTTGTCGGCATTTGCCTCTGCGGAAGGGATCTGTTCGTTCTGATAAGCCAGCGCATTGTTCTTTGCGGTATCTGCGCCCTGCTTTGCCGTTTCTACCGCCTTAAATGCCTGCTTGATCGCGTCCGTTGGCGGCTCACTGTCCTGTACGGTGATATTTACGACCGTCAGTCCGATCTCATGTTCCGTCAGTTCCCGCAGCATATCTTCCTTTACATCTGCCTGAATCTGGCCTTTTGCCGTCGTCATTGCTTCATCTACGGTATAGTCCGCAACCACTGAACGTACACTGGACAATGCAATGTTTTTCAGAATTTCCTCCGGATTATTGGAATTGTACAGATATGCAACCGGATCAGCTACTCTGTATTCCAGATAAAAATCGATATCCAGAAGGTTTAAGTCCGAAGTGATCATAATGCCGTTACCCGGGTCCGCAATGTTCTGTCCTTCGGTACTGATGGTATATCCCACGCCGGTACCGTGTGTTGTGATATCCACCTTTTTTACCTGCTGGATCAGCGGGATCTTAAAATAGAGACCTGCCGTATCGGTCCTTACCACCTTTCCGAACAT
>JAFWRC010000146.1 GCA_017508825.1 Lachnospiraceae bacterium | reverse complement strand
GACACGTGCTCGGGAAGCAGTTCGTGAAGCGGAGACGACCAGGCTCCCGGGTGGTAGGAAGTCTTGGGCAGGTCCTTCGACACGATTCCGCGGCAGAAATCCTTCATCCGCGCAAACAGGGATTTCCGCCCAGAAGCGCTGAAATAATATTATTGCTATTGTCTCCATCATCCTCGTCGTCGTCATCTTCATCCAAAACAAAATCATACTGTGAAAGATCAACAAAACCTTTCTCGAGCAGTTCCCGGGCATATCTGTCATATTCCCCCTCGGATACGGTTGTGGCGGAGATATAACCTTCCTCATCCATCCCCGTAAAACAGATCTTTCTGTCGGGATCATAGTAAAAATCCTGAATCTCTGTCACGGTCTTACGAAAGCTGATCTCAGTGCTTTCCGAATCGTCCTCGATCATCATCCGATAATTATACATTACTCTCATTTTATATTCCTCCTTTTTTATGGATCTGTGAGCATTGTCATAATGCTTTATAAATAGCAATTAACATCCTTCCGGTCCAGGCGGCCGGTCTGTGCATAGGTTACGCAGCGGGCGCCGCCGGCACATTTGTAGAAAAATTTACACGCAACGCAATCCTCAGGGAACGATGGCGCTGCCAGTTTCTTCATGATCTCATTATTTTCCAGAAATGTCTGCAGTTCCCGCACTTCCCGGATATTACCGATCACGAAGGGAAGCCGTCTGCATGCCATCATATCGCCGTTTGCCAGAACGATCAGAAGCCGTTTGCCGGCACTGCATTCGTAGCCGCAGCCGCCTTCCGGGATCCACTCCAGCGCCCGGGTATTACTGATAAAGGGATACCTTCCTGCCAGTTTTGCTGCCGTTTGACTTACTTCCTTAAACTGCTCCGTCGTAAGATACTGCGATGCATCATCGGTCACCACCCGGTCCCACCACAGTTTATCCACGTGATGCTTCGCGCAGACCGCAGCAACATTCTTCATCTCCCGGCAGTTCTGCTGCATCACGGTAAAGGATACCAGCACCTTTACGCCGGCCTCTTTCAGATGGTCGATCCCCCGCAGCGCTTTTTGAAAACTGCCGGCTCCCCGGATGCTTTCATGCACCTTTTCGCCCCCGTCCAGACTGACCTGCACAAAGATCGGTTTCAATGCCGCGATCGCCCCGGCGCGTTCCGCATCGATCATCGTCCCGTTCGTCAGGATGCCAAGGTGGATTCCCCGCCTACAGATCTCCGATGCGATCGGAAAGAACTCCGGATGCAGCAGTGGCTCGCCCCCGGTCAGATTGATCTGTCCCTCAAAACCTTTTGCCCGGATGTATTTCTCATACTTATCCAGCGCTTCCACCATCCCGGCATAGGGCATCACACAGTGGCAGTCCTCCTGATAACAGTGGATGCAGCGCAGATTGCATTCGTGCGTGATATGCCATTGCAGATAATGCCGGTACATACTCAGTCGGCGCCTCCGCCGCCACAGCTCGAGCATGAAGAGCAGCTGGAACAGGAAGAACCGCCCGAAGAAGATGAGGTATGCGCTGCATGGTACGAATCATACGCCCGGTTCGAACTGCTGTCCAGGGAATAATAGAAATACACGGTACTATCGTCCAGATAGCCTTCACGGTTGTCATATACGACCTGACCTGTGGTCATGATCATAAATACATCATAGTGTGACATATTGTCCTGCAGCAGCCGCGTAATGGTGATCGTATCCTTTGCATAACCTGCCGCCAGGAAACACTCTTTCCAGTCCTTCTTATATTGTTTGTACTCGTTTTTGTCCAGTTTCTGCGGAACCGCTGCAGTAAACCTTTTATTCAATGTGATACAAAAGCTTCCGAACGCTTCGTATTGTGTCTGGATATTCTCCAGCAGTTTGTTTTTGCTGAGCCGGCCATCCGCTTCTGTGGCATTCTGCCACAGGAAGGTAAACATATCACCATCTGCCGGACTGATGCAGCGTTCTTTTATCGTCACAAAATGGTCATTGTCAGCGTCAACTACGATCACACCTCTGCGGATCATATCCGCAAAATAGGTACTGAACAGCTTTGCATAGCGTGCGTCACTTCCGCCGTAGGCAAATTCAAACGGATCCAGTTTGCCGGTCCAGCCCGCAATGATGTTCCGGATATAGTTCGGATCATTCCTGACTGCTTTTTTGATGCGCGCGGTTCTTGCGATCAGATAAATGATCAGTCCTACCAGTGCCAGCGGAAACACCAGAACCACCAGAGCGATGAAGAGCAATATGATAATACCACCGCCGTCATCTCCGTTATCCCCGCCTGCCGGGTTGTTAAGATCTTCCGCATCAATCGATACTGCCCCGGTAAACGTCACCTGGTCCATACGGATCTTGACTTTATACATACCGCTGCTGCCGGATGCCGTGACCGTTGTCACATTGCCGCTGCTTACCGCGCTGTCCGAATGCGAAGCATATCGCAGTTCGTTTACGGCTCCGTCCGGTGTCTGCACCGTTACTTTAACACGATCTACTGTCTTGGTAAAATTCGCGCCGATCACGCGATAGGTAAAGAGATAATAAGAATTGTCCACATATTTAACGGCATTGTGGATCCGGTAACCGATCTCGTAGGTTCTTGTCACGTTCTGACTGGCCTTATAGCAGTCGATCTCATATCCCATGGAAGAACTTTCCAGATGATAGGTATCATCCGGTCTTCCGTTCGTATCCTCTGTTAAGCTGCACTCCACACCGTCGATCTTAACATACAGACTGCTCAGATCCAGGTCCACCGAATCTTCCCTGCCGGCATTGGTCACAATATCCTTATAAAATCTGGTAAAGGAGCCGCTCTCAAAGCGTACGGTCCACAGCTCCACCACATCCGCCGTGCCGTCTTCATTGACCGTGATCGTAAATTCCGCATCCGGAATGCTGTAGCTGGATGCCTGCGCCTTTAACGGGCTGCAGATACTCACCAGCAGAAACACTACCAAAAATGTGAATGACCAAAAACGCTTCATAGCTGTCCCTCCCCTCATTGCGCTGTCTTTACTCCTTAATTATCCCTCCGCAGAACCGTATATGCCGTGATCGGTCCCTGGAGTGATATGCCCAGTATCATAATCCCAAAGAGTAAAAGATACTTCACGATCTCGCCAGGCGCGCGTCCGCTCGTACTGAAGGAATGATAAACCATCACCGTCGCCAGGAGCATACACCCACAATATAACATAAGCCTTGTTGTCTTCGGCGTATACATAAGACGACCGTCTTTTTCCGTAAAGGTAAAATCCTGATACTTGCCGCCGCGTCTGGCCGTTTGATACATATATACAATGTATCCGTCCTCCGTTTCTTCCACATAAGGCTCACGGATCCGGTTCAGCAGAAACTGTCCCACAAAGGACAATACGATCATTCCCACAACCATCAGGAGCATATAAGACCATACACTGTCTCCAAACATAGAATATCACCATCCTCTTATTTTTCCGAAGGGAGTCCCCCTCCCATCTGCTGGTTTTATTATAGCCAAAACCATGCGGCATTACCAGCAAAACAGCATTGCGTTTCCGCTACTCTGCAGAGCATAAAAAATAGCCGGTAGTTTCACCGGCTGAATGACTGTTACTTTGCCGTTTTCTTCTTCCAGAGTGTCAGCATCTTATCGGTCTCTTGTTTCCTGTTATAGCAGAAGACCAGATAAACTCCCATCGCAATGACCAGCAGCAGATCCACGATCGCCGCCGGAGTGATGCCGTGTGTGATGAGACCGCCTTCATCCGTTGCGCCGACTTCGGATAACGCAATGATATCGTGTAATGTATGAAGAAACATCCCGGGCAGTATATGTCTTGTGCGCAGAAAGATCAAGCCAAAGGCCGTTCCCATCGCCATAGCAGAGATCATCTGCATAACACTCACACCGATCCCTGCGCCGTAAAAGATATTTGATCCATGCGCCAGGGCAAAGAGCAACGTAGAAATGATCAGCGCCCGATACAGCTGTTTTTTTTCTCTCTGTTTCCACAGCAGTACCGTGATGATCAGGAAACGAAAGATCAGTTCCTCCAGGATCCCGGCCGCGAAAGCGGAATACAGTTTCTGATCCGACGGGAATGCATACACTGCATGCTCCGTAAGTATCCCAAACCCTGCCGATGCGGTCCAGTAGACTGCAAACGCAGCAAAAAAATGAAGCGTTACCTTCCGTGTATCGGTTATGCGATTCTCTTTCTTTGTTTCCATATCACAAAAGCTTCACGATCTCTGCAGCATCCGTTTTTGCTTTACCAATAGTACTCATAAAACTTCATGGTATAGCCGCCTTCAAACGTCCCGCCGGCTTCCAGCACATTGGTAAATTCTCTCTGGCTCAGATCCCCTTCAAAATCCACCGCATCACATCTTCCGTACCAGGGCTCGATGCAGATGAACGGCGCATTTTTCTTTTCCGGCGACCAGACGGCAAACAGCGGTGTATCAAAGCATACGTCTACGATGTGTTTTCCTTCTTCGTCCGCAATGCCGACGCATTTCGTCTGCCCGCCTTCGATCATATAGGTGCAGCGGTCAAAGAAATCCTCTGTGATCGTTACATAGCCGTTCTTAAGCGGCAGTTCGATGTCTTCCCGAAGGGCAAGACCGGATGCCACATCATTGCCGTGGTGATGAATGACACCGATTCCCTCAAAATACAACTGATAGCCTTCCTTGCAACCGGCCTTTTCTTTACTGAAACCGTGCACCGGGCATAAAAACGCCGGGTGGGCTCCGATGGAAAAATACATGGTATCTTCTGCGGGATTGCTCACCTCCCACATTACCTTCACATCATCCGTTTCTTTTTCCGAAGAGATCCGGTATCCGATCTTCAATACAAATGCAAACGGATACTTCTTCATGGTTTCCTCATCCGATCTTAACTGAAACCAGATCTCTTCCTCCGTCTGACTTAGCAATTCGAATTCCCGGTCTCTTGCAAAACCGTGCTGACCCATGGCATATTCTTTACCCTGCCAGTTATACTTTTTCTCTTTCAGACTGCCGACAAAGGGAAACAGCACCGGTGATGTACGCCCCCAGTATCTGGGATTTCCGTACCACATATACTCCCGCATATTATTCTTGTTGATCACCGATTTTACTTCCGCCCCGAAGGAATCGATCTCCACTTTGATCCTGTCATTTTCCAGAAAATACCGCATAGTATCCCTCCATTATTCTCCCGGCTGCAGTTTCGCATTTAATATTCTTAATACCATCCCTGTCAAAAATGCCACAAAACAGATCACGGCAAAGATGAGCAGGCCTGCCGGATAGCCCCATCTTAAAAATCCGTATATATCATTTCCCGCGATCCCGTTGATCAGCGTATTGATCACATAGACCGTACCGTATACCAGCGGCGGGAAAATGACAAACAGATTCTCTTTCACGCCCAGCTTTCTCTCATGAAAGATCACAAATTCCGCCATAGCCATGACCGGCACCACAAGGTGAAGGAAAAAATTGGATCCCACATACATCGTGCCAAAGCCGTACAATGGCCCGAGGAATCCCAGTACCACCAAAAACGTCACGCCTACTGCAGATGCCGCCATCAGTTTCCATACCGATAAAGCCGGACTGTCTTTCTTCCTTATGTGATCTGCGATCCATACCCCGGCCACCACTGCGGCAAAGATATTTGACAGCGTCGTATAAAACTTAAGGTTGATCAGCCCTTTTGCCGTAAGCATGCCTTCCTCGGTATTAAAGAACATGATAAGCCAGGCATACAAAACAAAGACAACCATTATGATGTTGTAGATCAGTCTTCCCTTCTTCATTCCTGCCTCCCATCACGGATCGCTTACGTTAACGAGCTGCCGATGATCACATCCCCGTTCCGATATAGCGGATCACGTCATTTAAGTTTGGCAATATCACTTCCGCCAGTTCTTTCATCTCATCATCTGCCGGAAGCAGATCCGGGACCATGATCGCTCTTAATCCGCCGGCCTGCGCAGACCGGATACCGTTGTAGGAATCTTCAATCGCAAAGGCATTCTGCGGATCTACGCCGATCTTTTCGCAGGCCATTAAATAAATCTCCGGATTCGGCTTGCTCTTCGTCACCATATCTCCGGTGATGATCTCATCAAATAGTTCAGGATCCCTGCCTGCTCCAATTGATACAATACCGTCTGTCTCCGTGTTGATGTCGCAAGGGCGATCT
>JAFWRC010000145.1 GCA_017508825.1 Lachnospiraceae bacterium | reverse complement strand
CTTCCAACGCTTTTTGATAGTTCTTTTCGGTTGATAATTCACGTTCATATCTGGCAATGTAGAAGGGGATATATGCATACAGTTTCTTTTCAATGATCTCCTCTTTGGTCATTGCTGCGATCTGAAACAGGCGGCCACCTGTTCACCCGGGAGAACTCCCTGAACCACGAAAATGATAATATGCGAAAACGCCCTAAATGTCAACAGGATTTCTCCACTACTTTTTTCAGTAATCATGTGAACTAATTCCTATTCGCAGAAGAAACTCTTCTACGAACGCTTTACAATTTAAACAAACCAATTATGAAAGGGGTAATGAAGAATGAAGAAACGTAATGCTAAAGTGTTTGCGCTGTTCATGTCAGTTGCAATGGCTATGCCGAACGTAGCAGCTGCTATGCCGGTGTACGCAGCACCCGAAGCCGATTTCGGTGACAAGTTCGAGGAAGAGTTCGAAGCTGAGGCTGAGGAAGAAGTAGAAGCTGAGGACACCACGGACGCTGACGATGAGTTCGTTGAGGAGACCGAGGATGTTGAGGTTGTAACAATCTCCCGTGGTGAGTGTGGTACTGTTAGCAACGAAAATGAGAAGATTACCTGGGAGTTGGAGAGCGACGGTACTCTGGCTATCCATGCTACTGGTGCAGGTCAGTATATGAAGGATTATTCCGAAGCTAATCCGGCACCGTGGTATGATATCCGCGAAGGCATCAAGAGTGTAGAGGTTTCCGGTGATATCAGAAATATCGGTGAATATGCATTCTACGATTGCAAGGAACTGAAAACGGTAGAGTTATCTTATACCATCCGACTGATCGATGAATTTGCATTTGCTGAGTGCGCTTCATTGGAAAAGGTTACTTATGATGAGCCTGCAAAGGTATGCGTTGAAAGATACGGAAGAGCATCTTTCATGAACTGTACATCTTTGAAGCAGATGGATATTTCCCAGCGTGTACGTTATATTGATGATTTCACTTTCTATAACTGTGTTAAGTTCGTTCCGAGTAATATGGAGACACTTCCGAACACCCTGACCTGGATCGGTGAAGGCGCATTCTGGAACTGCCAGAGCATTACCAAGGTTGTGATCCCGTACTCTGTTGAGTATATCGGTGGTGGCTACTGTGGCAAGAATTATACACCGACCTGGGGCGTTAAGGTTTATGGTTCCTCTGATGAAGCTACCAATGTAGACGGTATTACGGACAAGTGGGGCGCATTTGCCGGATGTACCGGATTGACCAGCGTACAGTTTGTGAATTATCTTGTTGAAGATGACACTACAGCAGACGGCGTAAGACTTGCGGGTGTAACCTACATTGATGACTTCGCATTCTATGGCTGTACTTCCCTGGGTAGCGTTACTCTCCCGGCAACTTTGGAATACTTGGGAGATTTTGCTTTCGCAGATTGCACCGGTATGACAGAGGCAACGATCGAAGATAGTGAGCTGGAACGCCTCTATGGTACTTTTGAAGAGTGTACTTCCCTGACCAAGGTTGTATTTGGTACCAATGAGACCAGAGAATATGACAAGGATCAGGATGGAGTTCCTGAATTATATACCGGCTACTGGAGCGGCATCCGTGAGATCGGTAAGCGCAGCTTTAATGCATGCTCCAGTCTGACAGATGTTGTACTTACTCCGGAACTGTTCAACTGGCGCTATGAACTGGGAATCCATAAGAATTTGGCTGAAACTGCAAATGATATGACAGTGATCGGTGAGGATGCATTCCGTGGATGCTCCAAGCTGGCTCACTTTGACTTCCCGGCTGATACGCTGAAGATCGGATCCTCTGCATTCCGTGATGATTCACTGTTGAATCACGTAGTACTGGCAGAAACTACTACAGAGCTTGGCGCAAACGCGTTCTACAATGACGTTGCTATGGAAGATTTCTATATCCCGCGTGCAATGGGTAAGATCGGCGCTGACTGCTTCAATTCCAGACAGGGCATCCAGGCGATGAGACTGATGGATCTCTACTATGGAGGAGACGATTTTGACTTTGGATGGATCAATATTGCTCAATCCGGTAATGATCTGATCACATCCGGCAGCAATGCAATGTACAAAGCAACCCGTTACAATGATACCAATCCGACCTATCCGGTATCCACCAATGTGGATGTAGTATATGAGAAATCCGCAGATGATGAGACCAGCGGTATCATGCAGATCAGCTGGGAGCCGGTTACCAGAACGATTATTGACAAGAACGGTGTCGAGAGAGTTGTTAATCCGACCAAGTATTTTGTATACCAGAACAATATCGGCAGCAACACTGTAGATGATCAGTGGAAGACCGTTACACCGAGCTGGACCTGGATCGGTTCCCCGACGACCAATTCCCTTCCTTGGAGCGTTGATAACGTAAAGCCGGGTGACATCTACAACTACCGTGTAATGGCATACTTCGGTGATGAGCACGGATATCTGACCGCATACAAAGAGTACGTGGTATCTTCTGCAGCAGATGAAGTGAAGATCACAGATATGGAATTTGCAGAGGAGAATCAGGAAGTAAAAGTAGAGAGCACAATTGATGTGGCTCTGAAGATCCTTCCGGAAGGCGCATCCACAAAGGATATCTCCTGGGTGAGCAGTGATGCTAAGGTGGCCAGTGTAGCAGCATCCGGTGACAAGGCAACCGCACAGGTAACCGGTATCGCTACCGGTACTGCAACAATCACCGCAAGCACCACAGACGGCGTAGTTGCTACCTGCACAATCACTGTAGTTCCGAAGAACTATGTATCTGTATCAGAGATCAAGTTCAACGAGACAGCTCTGACCGTTGGTGTTAAGGGAACAGGTGACCTGAGCGTAACCGTTTCCCCGGAGGATTATGGTTCAACCAACTTCATCTGGGAGAGCAGCAACAACCAGATCGCAACAGTAGCTCCTACCGGTGATAAGACAACTGCAACCGTTACCGGTGTTAAGGAAGGTACTGCAACCATTACAGTTACCTCTGCAAACGGCACTACCGCCAGCATTGACATCAAGGTAGAAGGTCAGGCAACTGCTGATACCGGCACACGTCTCATCAACGGTGTTGTATATGTTAATGGCGTAGCTCAGGAGAATTACACCGGTCTGGCTATGAACGGTGCAGGTGAGAAGGCTCCTTGGGTTTATGTAGAGAATGGCAAGCAGAACACTGAGTTTGAAGGTTATGTAGACTTCGACGGCGCTAAGTTCTATGTGAAGGACGGCGTTCTGGATACCAAAGCAAACGGCGTAAAGGCTGACTGGTCTCAGGATCCGGTAGTATTCTACTTCTGCTCTAACGGTCAGGTTCAGACACAGCACGTAGGTCTGGCTGAGTACGACGGCGAGTGGTTCTACATCCAGGATGGCAAGGTTCAGACAGATATGAACAAGTTCGTTGAATACGATGGTGGTCTGTTCGCAGTAGCTGCAGGTCGTATCGTAAGCGAGTACAGCGGCTTGATGCAGGATCCGACCAACGCACAGACAGGTGCTTGGTACTTCTTCGCAAATGGTCAGGCACAGACCCAGTATACAGGTCTGGCACAGTATGACGGTCACTGGTTCTATGTACAGGGCGGTAAGTTTGACCCGGCATACAACGGTACTGTTGTATACGATGGCGCTACCTTCGAAGTAGTAAACGGTGAGGCACAGGTTAAGTAATTAATCGGTCATAACCGAAAAGTATCATTTCTCAAGGCCGCAGCGGAGCGATCCGCTGCGGTTCTTTCATTAATGAAATGTTTTTATAACAAAAAAACGGAAGCCAATTCTGTTTTATCTTTTAGATACTGATAACATCAGAAAGTTTCCGGTAGGAGATTCATATTCTTTTTTTTCTGATCCATGGTGGGATGCACATATTTATTCAGGGTAATATTTACGCTGGAGTGTCCAAGAATCTCGGATAAACTTTTGATATCAAAGCCGAGCTCAACACATCTGGTTGCGAAAGTATGACGCGTCGCATGAAAATTTGCGGGCTTGATATCACATCTTTTCAGGATAGTGTTAAAGCGTTTTTGCATACTTCTCGGTTCAACAAACTTTTCTATATCACCGCTTAAGAAATATGCCTTCGGTGTGTAGTACCGGTTCAGTTGAATTATCAGTACTTCCGGGATCGGGATCTTTCGAAAGGAAGAGGCACTTTTGGGTTCATGGATCTTCACTTCCGTTTTGTATTCTTTCCCATTAACACGTATCCGTTGCATCGTCTGACCTATACGCATAGTTTTATCTGTCAGGTTGATCGCGTCCCATTTCAAAGCACATAATTCACCAACTCGGATTCCGGTGTAAAGACATAAAAGAATCCCCAGATGAATCGGGTTTATGTTTTCTCTGAGATATTCGATCAGTAGGTTTTCTTCCGAAACACTGAATACCCGGATAGAATGTTTTTCATGTTTAATATTGACGCACTTTGTATCGAAGTGAATCGGCAGATCACGCCGTAGTGCATATATACGCAGCGCATTCATTGTGGTAACGATCTCAGAGACGGTAGAAGGTTCCAAGCCCTTCTTCTTTACACCACCGGTTGTTCGAAGTTCATTTACAAAACAAAGCAGGTTTTCATTTGTGATATCCGAAAGCTCCGTATCACCAAAGAATGGCAGAATATAATGCTGCAGGATATCTTCATATTTGATGATCGAGGATTCCTTCAGGTCAGGGGATAGCTCATTGAGCCATTGTGTACTGACATGTGATACCGGTCCGGCTTTTCGTATTGCACATTCTGCTAAAAGGTTTGTAGTTGTATTCATCATGGTCTTATTCTCCTTTGCATTTCGTTTTTGCATTTTTTATTCACAAGTTTTGATTATAACAGATTATGATATAATGTAGCCGGTTCGTTGGCAATATGTATGCCTGTATCGATGCAGCGTACTGTTAAAAAACATGGGCCGGTCAAAAAGACCGGTCCAATTATTTGATAGAAAAAAAGCGATATAAGAAGAACCGCAGCGGATTACTCCGCTGCGGCCCCAATTACATTTTTGATTTACTGACTCTTCAGTATTTGATTACTGAACTACTGCACCGTTTACTACGTTGAAGACAGCACCGTCATATTCAACGGAACCGGTGTAGGTCGCATCAAATTTACCAGCCTGGATGTAGAACCAAACACCATCGTACTGAGTCAAACCAGTATACTGTGTCTGTGCCTGACCCTTGGAGAAGAAGTACCAGTCACCGGTCTTGGTGTTCTGAGGATCCTGCATCAAACCGTTGTACTCGCTAACGATACGACCTGCAGCTACTGCGAACAGACCACCGTTGTACGGAACAAACGCATTAAGTGTTGTATTCAGCTTACCATTCTCAACATAGAACCACTCGCCGTTGTAGCTAGCAAGACCTGTGTAGTTCTGTACCATACCAGCACCTACATAGTACCAGGTATCTGTTGTAGCATCCAGCTTCAAGCCTTCAGATGCCGGATCCATTGTACCACCGGATACCCAGAAGCTTGCGCCGTCATAATCTACGAAACCGCTATATTCCTGATTACGCTTGCCGTTCTCTACATATACCCACGGAGCATCGTCCTTTGTACCGAGCTTAGCAAGACCGGTGTAGTTCTCAACTGCCTTGCCATTCTGGTATACGCTGGTCTTACCATTGCCATCCTCTACTACGATAGGTGTCTTGGATTCAGGAATCTCTTTCTTTGCAACAACCTTAACTGTGATCGTAGCCTTAACACCATTCGAGTTAACAGTGATCTTGGTTTCACCTTCACCTACAGCAGTGATCTGAGCAGATTTCTCATCGTCAGCCGGCTTAACTGTAGCAACTGTCGGGTTTTCGGTAGTCCACTCAAACTTGCCGGTTGCTTCTTCGGGTTTGATGGAAATAGATACCTTTTCTGTAGAACCAACCTCTGCAGTAACTTCGCTCTTATCTACCGTAATCTCATCCACCAAAATGGTCTTAGGATCAACTACATATACGATGAAGGAAGCTTCCAGACTACCATCCGGTGTGGAAACAGTAATCATGGTATGTCCTTCAGTCTTACCGGTGATGGTAACCGATTTCTTATCATCAGATACTGTTGCTACTGCAACCTTTTCATCTTCGGTATTCCATACGTAGTTGACATTGGTTGCATCTACCGGATCGATTACAAGATTGATCGTCTGAGATTCGTCCTTCTTCACAGTAATGTCAGAATCTTCAAAAGAGATACCCTTCACAGGAATGATATCGCTATCCTTTACAGGAATCGTGTAGGACACAGCATCACCCAGTTTAGTACAATCCGGACCACCGATCAGGTTGATATCCTCATAAACAGCCTGTACACGGTAGCTGTATACATCACCGGCCTTCATTACGTCTTCGATGTTATAAGTGAACTCGTCTTCAGAACCGGATACTACAGCAACTTCTTCCCAAAGCGGGGTCTGCATATTCCACTGCTCAGAAATTGTGTTATCCTTGTCATGATTCTGATAAATGTGATAATAAGACGGACTTACTTCTTCATCGTTTACGATAGTAGTAACTTTGTTCCAGCTGATCTTCATACCGCCATTTTCGTATGCCACTTCTTTGATCTGCGGAATCTCAAGGTCGATATTTGCATTAATAAACTTATTAGCTTTGTATTTTGCATTTTTACCAACGTCAGTAAGCAAAGTATTACCTGTCGGGTTAACTCCTGCGTACCCCGGGAAATAGCAAACCCACTGTCCGCCAATTGTATCATACGCAACCTGCGGATCATCTGACCAATTAGCCGGACCGCCACCATAGTATACATCCATAAGGCGCATGGTCTCTATTGCATCATTGGTACAACTGAAAGCATTCTGACCAACTGTGTTAAGCGTCGACGGAAGATAAATGTCATCCAGCTTAATGTCATTAAAGAATGCGTTTTTACCAATGACAATTGTACCTTCCGGAACATCAATTGTTGTAAGAGCGGTACATCCCTGGAAACATCTATCTTGAAGTACTTCAGTATCCGAAGGAAGGATAATGGAATCCAAGCTGGTGCAATCTCTAAAAGTAGCTTCGCCAATGATATAGTCTTTTCCAACCGGTCCGTGCTCAGCATCCGGTGCCAAATCAACAGCCTTAAGGCTAGTGCAACTCTGGAACGATTCTTTTTCAAGTCGGTACAAATGAGAAGTATAGGTATCTGTCAGCTCATGATAAGTCGGAACAACTGTAAAGCTTCCCAAAGAGTAGCATCTCTTAAATGCGCCACGCAGAGCTTCCACATCCGCATCCTGCATTGTCACTTTAGCAAGACCGGTACAGTTTTCAAATGCATAGCTGTCGACGCCATACTGGTAATCGGAATTTGCAAACGCTGCATAAGTTGCATCCGTCACGGTAGAAGGAATTTCCAAAGCCCCAAGTCCGGTACATCCATAAAACGCAAACTCACCAATGTACTCAATACCTTCTACTACACCATTACTGTTTTTATTCGGTCTAAACTCTACGCTTGTAAGACCGGTACATCCGGCAAATGCTCCCCATTTTCCTTCGAGATCAACCGAATCAGAGCAGGCGTCTACGGAATCATATCCTTTATCCGCATCATCTGCCTTTGTCATATAGCCGCCATCTACAGCCTTAACATTCGCAGGAAGGATCAGTTTAGTAAGACTTGAACATCCCCAAAATGCTCCTCTCTCAATTTCATCAATCTTTCCCTGAAGATTCAAACCGTTTGCAAATTTGAGACTCTTGCAATTGTAGAAGCAAAATTCTCTAATTTCTGTAAGTTCCTTTGTAAACGTTAAATATTCAAGAGAAGTACAGTTTCTAAATGCATTAGCACCATAAATCTCCACCATAGCTCTATCGCTACTCGGATATGTAACTCTGGTAAGTTTAGTACAGTCTTCAAATGCAGAATCCAAAATTTGTACAACATGCTTATTAAGGGTTACGAGTTCAAGATTTTCACATCCCTTAAATGCATCTTCACTGATTACCTTTAAAGGTCCGTTAACATATACTTCCTTGATGAGATCCTTTTTGGCCTCCCAAGGATATTTGCCGTCAGCGTTTTTAGCGGAAGCCATATTCCAATCATCCTGATCAGAAGTCAGGTATAATACACCACTCTCTTTTAATTCCCACTGAGTGTAGCTGAATTTACCCTGTGCGACAATCGGAGTGGTATCTTCATCCACCTTGGCCTGAACATCCTCGATGTCCTCGGTTTCTTCCGCAAATTCTTCCTCAGCGTCCGTGGCGTCCTCAGCTTCTACTTCTTCCTCAGCTTCCGCTTCGAACTCTTCCTCGAACTTGTCACCGAAATCGGCTTCGGGTGCTGCGTACACCGGCATAGCTGCTGCTACGTTCGGCATAGCCATTGCAACTGACATGAACAGCGCAAACACTTTAGCATTACGTTTCTTCATTCTTCATTACCCCTTTCATAATTGGTTTGATTAAATTGTAAAGCGTTCTTAGAAGAGTTTCTTCCATGCCGCCTCAATTTACCCCACATTATATAACCTCGATTATCGAATGTCAATATTTTTCGCCTTTTTCGTGCCCTTTTTCCCCCATTTCATGCCCTAGATAAGCGTTATCTCACCATTCCTTTTTCCACATAAAATCTGCTGCCGTTATAGTAGCCATTCGCTGTAATCGCAGTACTGTTAGCACGCCGGCCTGAAAATGGCGTGCCAGCCCATTTTTTAAAGGCAAATATAGCAGTATGCAAAAAGGGGAGCCGTGCTCCCCCTTAGTCTTTCTTATATACACGTTCCAGTTCATTCATCATCGTCCGCAGTGATCCGACCACTTTGTCGTAATCCATACGCTTGGGACCAATGATCGCAATGCTGCCGCGCATTCCTTCGCCCAGTTCATATGTGGCGGTTACCACGCTGCAGTCCTTCATCGCCTGCACCGGCGCTTCCTCACCGATGTATACCTGTATGCCAGTGTTGCCTTCATCGGAAAGCTTCTCCGTCGCCAGTTTTGCCAGCGCTTTCTTTTCCTCAAAGGTATTGATCAGCTCGCTGGCTTTCCGGTTGTCCGAAAGCTCCGGATATTTGAAGATATTGTTGGCGCCGCTGGTGTAGATCTCCAGATCTTCCTCGCCCTTGATCGCCTGTGCGATGGCATCCATCACCTCGCCCACGATATCCCCGTGGATCCCGGCCTGCTCCTTCAGTGCCGTGATCATTCCCAGGTTGATCTCTTCCAGTGCCAGTCCGGTCAGGTGCGTATTCAAAAGGATGTTGAGTTTCAGCATCGTCTCATCGCTGAGTGTCTCGTTCACATGGATCATCTCGTTGCGGATCACGTTGCCTTCCACCACGATGACTGCAAGGATCTGGTTCTCGTCCACTCTGGAAAGCTGCAGGAACTTCAGACGGTTGCCCCGGATCTGCGGCGCGGATACCACGGTCGCATAGTTGGTATTGGTCGCCAGAACCTTGGCCACGTTCTTTAAGACCTTGTCCATCTTATCCTCGGTCTGCACCAACAGGCCTTTGAGTTCCTCGATCTCCTTATCCTTTTCCTGCATCATATTGTCCACATACAGCCGGTATGCCCGGTCCGTCGGGATGCGCCCCGCCGATGTATGCGGCTGCACGATATAGCCAAGCTCCTCCAGATCCGACATCTCATTACGGATCGTCGCGGAACTTAAGTTCAAGTCGGTGTATTTCGAGATCGTACGGCTGCCCACCGGCTCCCCCGTCTCCAGGTAGTTCCGGATCACAGCGTGCAGGATCTTCTTTTTTCTTTCGTCCAATTCTGCCTGCATCTTTTCTCTCTCCTTTTGGTTAGCACTCATCTTGCTTGAGTGCTAATTTTATATATAAGATAGCACCTGTGGGATCTAATGTCAAGGTGGTTACGGGACACCGCCCCCTTGATGGTGAAGACAAGAAACCCGGCTTCCCCCGCAGGGTAAGGCAATGGGTACCCTGTTTTTGAATTAAAAAAACGCATCCCTTTTCAGGATGCGTTCTGTTTTACAGATCTATGCTGCCGTTTTTGCGTTTGTTCAACACATAATAGGCTTTGCTTTCTTCCGGCTTTACGTAAAGCTCGACCGACCAGAGTTCGCGGCGGCTGCGCTTGTATACGCTGGTCCATACCTGAACCGCCTTAGCCACCAGCGTGTCCATATCATAGGACTTGCCGGCGTATTCCATATGGATCTCTTCCTGCACGGACGGCGCCTGTGCCGGTGCTTCTTTCTTCTCTGCCTTGGGAGCCGGCTTTGCTGCTTTCTCCTTTACCGGTGCCGCAGCTTTCTTTTCCGTGTTCCCGGCCTTCTTTGATACGGCCTTGTCCGCAGCCTTTGCAGCGCTTTCTTTGGCTGTGCTTTCTTTTGCGGTACTTTCTTTTGCACCGCTTTCCTTTGCAGGCTCTTTTGCAAGCTCTTTTGCCGCAGCCTTCCCGTTTGCCGTACTGTCTATCTTATTCTCGATCTTAGAGACCTTTTTCGCAATCTCTTTTGCGGACGGAATCTCTGTTTTCGGCGCTTCGATATCCTTCTTCGCTTCGGTATCTTTTCCCGCAGATGCCTTCTTCGGCGCTTCCTTTTTGGTTCCGATCTCGGTAGAGATCCTGCCGACCAGCTGCTCCTTCAGAAGCGCTCTCGCCTCTTCTGTACTCAGCTCACCAAGCATCGGATCCGGCTCTTTTGCGATGGATTTGGACGGTGCCTTCTTTACTGCCACCGGTTTCGGCGTCAGCAGCTTGTCATCTTCCTCCGGTTCGGTCGCAAAAAACGCAGCCGCCAGCGGTTTCAAAATCCCCTTTGCGTTCTCTTTCGTTTTTTCACTCTTGGATGACATAGTTTTCCCCGCTCCGTGTATATATTTCTTCGTGATATAATACACCAAAGTCTAATATACCCTATTCATTTTAAATTGTCAATTATTGAGATACGGCTCCGGCATACGGTTCGCCCCCACCTCGATGTTCTTGATGAAGGTGATCCGGTTCTTGTAGATAATGGTATGGTGGATGTTCTGCCCCAACAGCTCATTCACGTACAGGCACTGGTCATCCGCGCCGACAAGCATACCGTCCAGCTTGGTGCCGGTGGATAATTCGATGTATACCTTTTTGCCGATGAAATTAAATTCGTCCATGGGATACCCCCTCTAATATAATCCGGCGAGCCACGGGGACGGTTCTTATGGCAGCAAGATCAAAGATCTTTCGCCACAAGAACCGTCCCCATGGCTCACCGACATTAATGCGGTAATACAATAAAGTAGATGAGCACCAGCGCGCCCAGCACGATGCGGTACCATCCGAAGGGCTTGAAGTCTTTGTTCTTGCCGATATACAGCGTCAGGAACTGGATCGCTACCAGAGATACCACAAATGCGGTGATCGACGTCACGATCAGGATCGTCAGTTCCGGACCGGTAAAGGTCATGCCTTTGCCCAGGAATTTGAGCAGTTTCACCAGGCTGGCTCCGGCCATGGTCGGGATTGCCAGGAAGAAGGTGAAGTTTGCCGCCACCTGTCTGGACAGGCCCAGCATCAGGCCGGCGATGATCGTTGCGCCGGAACGGCTGGTGCCCGGAAGGGCTGCCGCGATCAGCTGGCAGAAACCGATGGCCAGCGCGATCTGCCATGTCAGATCCGGGATCGTCTTGATCTTCGGCTTCACACCTTTGTGTTTGGTTTCAATGATGATGAACAGGATACCGACCACGATCAGCATCACTGCCACAATGATCGGCTGGTAAGGTTCTGTCATCGTCTCAATGAGATCATCGAGAAACAGTCCGTACAGCACACCGGGTATGCAGGCGATCACGATCTTTACCCACATCCAGAAGATCTTCTCTTTCAAAACAATATTTCCGACCAGCTTCCGTACCTGCTCGTCGCGGGTCTGCTTCTTTTTGCTTTTCGCCGGCGCCTTGTCTGCTCCGGCTTTTGCGATCCCGAAGGGCCACAGCACCTTCCAGTAGACTACGACCACGGCCATGATCGCCGCCAGCTGGATCACGATCTCGTAAAATTCCGTAAATGCAGCCGCACGATCCGGCTCCAGATTAAACTTCACCCATTGTTCCAGCAGGATCAGATGCCCGGTGGAGCTGATGGGCAGCCACTCCGTTATTCCTTCCACGATACCGAACAGGATCGCCTTTAAGATCTCCATTATCTGTACTCCTTATTTACAAATTCGCGCAGCGCCGCTAAAGAACGCTCCACTTTTCCCGTATCGATGCAGTATGCCATACGGAAGTATCCCTTCACGCCGAAGGAATCGGACGGTACCAGGATCAGGTCATATTTCTTGGCTTTCTCGCAGAAGACATTGGCATCCTCTTCCAGCGCCTTCGGGAAGATGTAGAAGGTTCCACCCGGCTTCACCACGGTAAAGCCCAGATCCGTCAGCTCGTTATACAGCAGGTTCATATTGGTCTCGTACACGGACAGATCACTGGTCATATCGATGCACTCCGCCACCGCCTGCTGGATCAGGGACGACGGGCAGTTATGTCCGGTCCCGCGGGAGATCTGCACGCACATGGGCACGATCATCTCCGCATCCTTCGCTTTCGGGTTCACAGCCACATAGCCGATGCGCTCGCCCGGGATCGATAAGGATTTCGACCAGGAATAGCAGCAGATGGTATTGTCATAAAACTTCGATACAAAGGGTGCATCCGCGCCCGCAAACACAATCTCACGGTACGGTTCGTCGGAGATCAGGAAGATCTCGTGGCCATACTCCTCCTGCTTTGCCTTCAGGATCTGCGCCAGCTTCGTCAGGGTCGCGGAAGAATAAGCAATACCGGAAGGATTGTTCGGCGTGTTGATCAGCACCGCCTGCACCTTCGGGTTCAGCATCTCTTCAAATGCCGCAAAGTTGATCTGGAAGCTCGTGGTATCCGCCGGAACAACCTTTAATACCGCGCCGGTCTGGTTGATATAAGGATTGTACTCCGGGAAGAAGGGCGCAAACGTCAACACTTCATCTCCCGGCTGTGTTACGCAGCGCAGCGCATGCGCGATGGCCGATGCTGCTGCCGAGGTCATAAAGATATGCTCCGTCTTGTAATCAATGCCGAATCTTCTCTTTAAGGAATCCGCCACGATGCGGCGCACCTCGGGATTGCCCGGGTTCGGGCTGTAACCGTGCGCCTGGGAAGACGTCCTGGTCTTTAACAGGCGGACGATCGCTTCGTTAAAGGCATCCGGTACCGGAACGGACGGATTGCCCAGACTGTAATCAAATACGTTCTCGTAGCCGATCTCTTTGCCGCGCTCCGTAGCATATACTGCCAGGGAACGGATCACGGACGGCGTTGCGCACATGTCTTTGTAATGTTGATTGATCATGATATACTCCTGTATATATTTTTTGTCTTCCGAATCGATTGCCGGGCAGAACCACGGGGACGAACCTGGTGGTTCTGAAGAACCATCAGGTCCGTCCCCATGGTTCTGCCTATCGGTTTCTCAGCTTCGTGATGAATTTCTCCAGTCTTCCGATGGCAACCTTCAGGTTGTCGATCGAGTACGCGTAGGAGATACGCAGGAAGCCTTCGCCGCAATCACCGAATGCGGTGCCGGGTACGACAGCCACCTTTTCCTCCTCCAGGAAGGCCATGGCGAATTCTTCGCTGGTCATGCCGAATTCCTTGATGCACGGGAAGACATAGAAAGCGCCATACGGTTCAAAACACTCCAGCCCCATACGCTTGAACGCATCCATCAGGAAGCGTCTGCGCTGGTTATAGGCTTCACGCATCTTTGACACATCTTCATCGCCGTTCTTCAGCGCTTCGATCGCCGCATACTGGCTAGTGGTCGGCGCGCACATGATCGCAAACTGGTGGATCTTGAGCATCTGCTGCAGGATGATCTGCGGCGCGCATGCGTAGCCAAGACGCCAGCCGGTCATAGCGTATGCTTTGGAAAAACCGTTGATCAGCACCGTACGCTCGCGCATCCCCGGCAGCTGCGTGATGGACACGTGGTCGCCCTTATAGGACAGCTCGGAATAGATCTCATCGGAGATCACATACAGATCTTTCTCCTCGATCACCTCGGCGATGGCTTCCAGATCGTGACGCTCCATGATAGCGCCCGTCGGGTTGTTCGGGAACGGCAACACCAGCACTTTGGTCTTATCCGTGCAGGCATCGCGCAGTTCCTGTGCGGTCAGACGGAATTCATTCTCTGCCTTAAGCTCGATGATCACCGGCTTTGCCCCGGTCAGGATCGCGCACGGCTCATAAGAAACATAGCTCGGCTGCGGGATCAGCACTTCATCTCCCGGATCGATCATAGCGCGCAGCGCAATGTCGATACCCTCGGAACCGCCGACCGTCACCATGATCTCATGGTTATAATCATACTCCACACCAATGCGGCGCTTTAAGTATCTGGAGATCTCGATCTTCAGATCTTTCAGGCCGGCATTGGAGGTATAGAAAGTACGTCCCTGCTCTAGCGAATAGATGCCCTCATCGCGGATATGCCAGGGTGTGTCAAAATCCGGCTCACCCACGCCCAGAGAGATGGCATCCTTCATCTCGCTTGCAATGTCAAAAAACTTACGAATGCCCGAAGGCTTGATATTTACAACTTTTTCACATAATGGATTTCTCATGGTGTGATCATCTGCCTTTCATCTTCCGGTTTCTTAGCCATAATGGTACCGTGATCTTTGTATTTCTTCAGGATAAAATGCGTTGCCGTACTCAGTACATTTTCCATAGTAGAGAGCTTATCGGAAACAAAGGTGGAAACCTCCTTGATGGAACGTCCTTCCAGTGTTACCAGCAGGTCATAGCCGCCGCTGATCAGATATACACTCTTTACTTCCGGATACATATAGATGCGCTCCGCCAGGCCGTCAAAGCCCTGGCCACGCTGCAGTGTCACGCGCACTTCGATCAGCGCCGTTACCTTATCCAGGGTGGTCTTTTCCCAGTCGATCATTGTATGATATCCGCAGATCACGCCCTCTTCTTCCATACGGGCCATCTCGGCGGCGATCATCTCGTCCGTACTGCCCAGACGTACCGCCAGCTCGTGCACATCCACACGGCTGTTCTTTTCAATTGTGGTTAAGATCTCTTCCCGTAACATATTAGCGCCTCCTGTATATTATTATTTTATGAATAAGCTATTCTTGGCTTCCTCTTGAGGGGAAGGCAAGGTGTATTTCTTACAGATATCGTTTGGGCGGAAGCAGAAACCTCTCCACCCCGCTGTAGACTAAGATCCGCTTGCGGTCCTTGGTCGTGTAGCCGATCACGGCGGCCTCCGTATCGCCCTGCTCCTGCAGTTGCGCCAGCACTTCTGCGCCGTTCTCTGCGAAAATCAGCCAACTCCCAAAGGAATCCAGGATATACGGATCCAGATCCAGTGTGTTAAAAACTTCCACGGTCTCCTGCCGGATCGGGATCGCGCGCAGGTCTGCGCGCAGGCCAACCTTTGCTTCCTCTGCCAGTTCCCAGAGGGCCGCTTCGATGCCGCCCTTGGTGATCTCCCGGCAAAATACAGCACTGCCGGCAACCATCTCCGGCTCTTTCCCGGCATACTTTTCGATCTCTGCTGCTTTCTGCACATAGACCGAAGCATACCGTTTTAACAGTTCTTCTTTATGCTCCCCTGCCGCGACCGCTGTGGCATGCAAGGTCACCGGTGCGGTTACGATGATATCCATTTACGGTGCCACCGAATCGCTCTGGGCGTCCGTCACTTCCGTTACCACCGGTGCCTCAGCCGCCATCTGTGCTGCCAGTGCCGCCTGTTCCGCCTGATGCGCTTTGATGGCCGCTGCCGTCTGCTTGCACTGGTCGATGGAACCGCTTGCGATCGCCTGCTGCATCATCGCCGTATAGTTCGGATCCGCTGCCGCAATACCTACGACCGCCGTACGCGGGCTCGGGTTGTACTTACTCTCATTCACTACAGAACGCTCGATCTCCTTGCCGTCCTGGGTAACCACTTTTACCAGCCGCGCCGTATATCCGATGTGTGCGTTGGTCACGCTCACATATCCGACTACCTGTCCGCCGTCCGCGATGATCGATTCATTCTTGGGCGGGTTCTCGGCAAGCACTTCACTTTCAAACGATACCCGTCTGCCCGGATCTCTGGTCTCCACACCGTATACATTAAAGGTGATCTTCTTGTCGCTGGTATATCCTTCTATATAAATAGGATGTTCTGTATTGTTAACAAAACGGAAATCCTTGCCGGCCGATTCCGCGATCGCCGCATCCGCCGACTTGTCCACGTAGGTGACCACCATTGAGTGGTTATGCCGCTCCGTCACCTGTAGTTCCGCGCGCAGTACTGCATTGTATAATGTCGAAGAAACCTGGCAGATACCGCCGCCGAGGCTCTCCACCACTTTACCGTTCAGATAGGATCCCGCCAGACGGTAACCGTTCTCTTCGGTAAAAGGCTTGATGGAATTATAGGCCGAAAATTCCTCGCCCGGATACAAAAGTGTTCCGTTGATCAGCCGGCAGCCGTTGGATACATTGGTACTGCGGGCTGCGCCGGAAGATGAAAAACTGGTCGTAAATGTGCCCAGCAGATCTTTGACCTGCGCCAGTTCCTCTGCCTGACCGGTAGGATACAGTTCCTCCAACGGCAGCGTGATCTGTGTCATTCCCGATTCCACATCCTCAAAAAGTCCGCCCTGGATCATACCGGCGGCTTCCGCCAGATTGACGCCCTCGCCGGCCTGTCCTTCTTCTACGATGAACTGGCCGTTTTCTCTGCGGAGATTTGCATTCTGCAGAGGCACGTCATAGATCGAGCAGTTTTTCTGCAGGAAATCCAGTACCACTTCCTTATCAAAAGAGATCTGAAGCGGCAGATCCATGCCGTTCTGCGCGATGTCTTTCTTCATCATATAACGGTCGATCACGTCATTGCCGTCCGTCAGTTCCAGCAGATCGTCCAGCACATCCCGGTTCTCCCAGTACGGTGCCAGATCGCTGAGTTTCACCGTGACCGGAGTATTCTGCGCAGCGATCAGAGTCACCTCCTGCTCGCAAACCTGCGTATAGTAGTTTTCCACCGCTTCCGCCGCCTGTTCGACGGTCAATCCGGAAATGTCTACCGCACCCACGTGTACGCCGGGGAACACGACCGCATCCCGCATAACACTGATCTGGTCCATGTCTTCTTCGGTGCTCACGCCTTCCAGATAATATGCCTTGTGATCCGTCTGCACCGCCACTGCATGGGTCGATGACGAATACCAAAAGATGGCCGCCGCTCCCGCAACGCCCAATAAAACCAACGGAAGCCAGACCTTCTGCTTCCTTCGTCTCTGTTTCCTTCTATTCTTTTTCACTTGCGTTCCCTCAAAAAGTACGATAAAATCGAGAAATGATTACATAGCCAGCGCCGCGGCGACCGTAGGCAGCACCATTGCCAGTGTCAGAATGATGATCATAATAGTGGTAAGAACTTTTTTGTTTTTGTTACTGTGCATATTAAACATAATTTCTACCTCTTTTTTAGAAAAAACACAAAAACCCACGTTGGAGAGTATTATACATGGTATTTCCCGTTTTGACAATAGTTGTACTGTTTATTATTCTCATGTTTGCCGCCAACAAAAAAAGCGACCGTGAGATGAAAGCCCCCCTCGAAGAGTTCTGGAAAAAAGAGCAGGAGTCCAATCTGGTGCGCAAGCAGTCTCTGGAGGATCTGCACTACATCCGGATCCCGGAAGACTTTTTTTCCTTTTCTTATAACGAGCAGGAAGATCCCGATGCCGCAGAGGCGATGACGATCTTAAACAGCCTTAAGGACGAGCAGATCGTCAACTTTACCGGTATCTCCAATACCGATCTGAAACTCTCCTTCGGCGCCGCCAACCTGCCGACCCTGTCCCGTTTCGACCAGAACTACACGCTGCTGGCCAGAGCGCTGCAGACCCTGGCGGAATATCTGGCGCGTAAAGAGCAGACCGCCGATGCCATCCGGGTTCTGGAATTTGCCGTCGGGACCAAAACCGACATCAGTTCCACCTACAAACTGCTGGGGGATCTGTATGTAAAAAACGGCAGCCCGGAGAAGATCGATGATCTGATCCCCAAAGCTGCCGCCTTAAACTCTGCCTTATCCGGCGCGATCGTACGCGCCCTCGAAGAGCTGAAAAATACCGGGGCTTCTCAGGAGGTAACTCCCTGAGCATTGATCCCCCAGATCAGGTTGCGCCACTGTTCCAGCTGTTCCTCGGTCAAAAAGCCCGCGGACGTTCCCACATATCCGATCTTGTAAGAAGCAAACAGCAGTGCATCTTTGATCGCTATCGTCGAATCCGCACATTCCAGGTATCTGTGCAAAAAGCAGGCCAGCAGCGCATTTCCGGCGCCCGCCGTATTCACCACTTCATTGGTCTTCACACTGTTATAATGTACGTTGATGTTCCTTGCGCGGTCGTACAGGATCAGACCTTTTGCGCCCTGTCCCAGAATGATGATCTCCGATTTATAGCGGTTTGCGATATCCGCCACAAATTCAAACGGATCCTCGTGGATCGTATCATCGCTGAAGTACAGTACACTCGCCGCTTTCAAAAAGTCCTTGTTGTAATTCTCTTTTTCCTTCAGATATTCATGCACATTGACCGCGATCGGACGATGGTAACGCTGCGCCACCTTGATGAACGGCCGGCAGAAATTTGCATTCGAAAGCACCAGCATATCGCAGCGCGCGATCAGCGGCGCCACCATAGACATATCGTAATTCACATCGCGCAGGCCCTTGATATCTTCAAAGATCTGCTGCCGGCGCTCCTTATCACAGAGGATCACCTGCATCGGCATCTCTTCCAGAAGCGGCATCATATATTCGGTAGAGATCGTCACCTTGCGCCCCGACGGATTGAAGATGCTCATGTCCTGATCACGTCCCACCAGGGAAAGCAATAGTGCCTCATCCCCCAGCCATTTGAGCGCCAGCGTTTCATTGTAGGCATCTCCACCGGGTGCGATGTGGATGCTGTTCCGTTCACTTGTCATGGGCTGGTATTGGATCGGGATCTCTCCCACATTTACGATCGTCTCCAGCTGCGTGATCCCTGCTACTGCAAATGTGCTCATATTCCGTAACCCCCTTCCGTATTCACCAATTCTTCGATAGGCCACGGCAAAATCCGTAAACGAATTTTGCCTGGGTCGTAAGGCATCCTCCCGGCTGCGCCGGGTCCCTCCTTACGACAAATCCCCGTCAGCTTCGCTGATAGCTTATTTAGTAATAATATTCCAGATCCTCGAACTCCTCGCGCAGATCATCCGCTGCTTCCTGCGGCAGGCCCAGTTCCTCCAGCTTATCCACAAATACATCCAGATCGCTGTCCAGCAGATACTCTACCATCTCGTCCTCGTCCGTGATCTTCTCACATTCCTTGGAAGAAGGCATTTCAATTCCGCCGGAATTTGCCACTTCCGTCTTCCAGCTGATGGCAGCCACTTTATCCCCGTCATTTAAGATCCCTATGGAACCGTCCACTTTCTTGTTATCCGAATGGTACTCGATGCGCAGCGTAGCATCCTTGATCAGTTTTGCATAGTCATCAATGTCATCATCAACCGCTCCTGCCAGCTGCGCCAGTTTATAGAACTGGTTCAGATCCATCGTGAACACGCCACCCTTCGTTGTCATATTTTCCAATGCAAACGTGATCTTCTTTTTCAATCCCTGCACACGGATCGTAAGATCAAAATCTGCCGTTACACCGGACTTCGTAAGTTTTCCGATCCCCTCCAGGTTTACAACCTCTTCATCCTCTACCGTGCAGGACAGTTCAAAATTCAGCTTGCCCTTCTTAACCACATATCCGCAGAGAAAACCGTTTTCCTCTTTATCATCTAACATCTTTACGCCGATGATCTGACCGAGATTATCCACGTACAGCGTGCATTCAAACCCGGTATCGATATCCGCATCCTCAAGATCTTCTGCCGCCTGCTTCAGCTGATCTGCCATCTCTTCCCACATATCATCCGCATCTTCTGTCGGCAGATAGTTTTTTACATAATCGGAGAAATACCGGCGGATCTCATCATCATCACTCATTGTTTCGCACAGTTCTATACCGGTTTCTCTGATCAGATCTTCGTCAACCGTAAATTTCAGGGCAACACATTTCTGCTCTTCGCCGGCCGCCTCAAAGGTGTCCTTCTTCTCTTCCACATCATCGATCCTGGATACCAGGATCTCAAAATAGCGGTCCGTGACACTCTTTGCTGTTTTCGGATCCATCATCACAGCCTTCATATCGCTCCCGAAGAGAACATTGTCCAGCTCGTCCAGTTCATCCGCGTCCGCGATATCTTCCAGTTCCAGCTTCGCATAGTCCTTGTTGATCTCCGGCATCTGCAGATACAGTTCATGCTTATCGGAATCATAGATCTCGTTTAAAGTCAGCAGGTATTCCTTATCGGAAAGCTGCAGCGCCTGCATGCCCCGCATCGCATCTTCGTCGCGTTCCACCTCGTAGATCAGAGCGATATCGGACAGTGATCCCAGCTGGATCGCCGGCGCGCCGCCGTCATCACTGTCACTCGGATCGTAGGTTTTTTCCCATTCATCATAGTCCAGGTAATCATAATTGTCTTTATCCCACTGATCCTCGACATATTCCATATACGCATCGTAATACTTATAGCCGCTGTAACCGCCAAAACTGTAGCGGTTATTCTGATAATCCGTATAGGCATCCTCGATCATATTGATCACATCCTTGGAAAGCTCCAGACGGGTCTCGCCACTGATCTTCATGCCTTTCAGATCCGCTACCTGCTTGTAGGAATCCTCATATCCTTTCCAGAGCACATCGTTATTCAACAGGTTTTTCTCAAGCACATATCGGGTATATTCCTCCGGAGACTTGGTCATGCGCGCCCAGCTGTTCGCCAGCACTCCGCGGAATACAACCCCCAATACAACGGCAGCAACCACCACCACGCCTACCGCGCCCAACACGATCGGAAGCACCTTGGATTTTTTCTTCGACTGCTGCGGGTCGGATCCGTCCGGATTGCCCTGCGCAAAACTCTGCGTATACCCCGGATCGGCATTCATCACGTATCCGCTCAGGATCCCGCCGTTATTGGCCGCCCCGGTATAATCGGATGTACCTGCAGTATTTGCCGCCCCCGTATAATCAGCGTTACCTGCGGTGGCGCCTGCATTATTCATCTCCCCGCCGTTTCCCGCCGGAATATAGCTGTTTCCTGCCGGAGTGTAACTGTTGTCCGCCGGAGCACTGCTGTTTCCTGCCGGAGTATAGCTGTTTCCTGCCGGAGTATAGCTGTTGTCCGCCGGAGCACTGCTGTTTCCTGCCGGAGTATAGCTGTTGTCCGCCGGGGTGTCGCCATTCACCGGAGCGCTGCCATCATTCACCGGTGTGCCATCGTTTCCCGGAATGTTGTTCAGGTTGTTGTCCATAATCTCCCCTCCCTAAAATTGTCTATAGATAGTTTATTATATGCATGCTGCTTTTGCTTTGTCAATTAATCAAATCCCCCTTTATCGGGCCGGGCGCCATGGGGACGGTTCTCCGGTTCATTTTGGGCCACAGGGACGGTTCTCCGGCTCACTCTTATCATCGACTTGCAGTTTGCCTTCTTCTATGCTATAGTACTTGAAGTTGTTATTACTATCATTACAGATACGCATAGAAAGGATATATTTATGGAAGAAGAAAAGAAAATCACGATCACAAAGGATATGACGATCGGTGAAGCTCTGGTGACCAAGCCGGAGATCGCAACCGTCCTGATGAATGCAGGCATGTTCTGCTTCAGCTGCCCGGCATCCCAGGGCGAGACCCTGGAAGAAGCTGCTATGGTACACGGCTTCGACGTGGAAGATCTGCTGGAAGCAGTGAATAACGGAGCCGAGCTGTGATCAGCGTCCCCGTTTAACTTTTGCATTAATGGAATTGCAAGGCGCCCCGGCGAGCTTTTGCTTTACAGGAATTGCAGCGCAGTTTTCCTAATAGAATGTAAAATAGTGTCAGCAAAGACGAGTTGTCCCTGATAACCGTTCCGGCTGGCACTCTTTTTTTGGGCCGAATCTCATCGCCGCACAAAATGAGCCACAGGGACGGTTCTCTGGCTTAAAATGGGCCACAAGAACCGTCCCCATGGCTCATTAAAGCAAAAAAACAGAGAAGACTCTCATCTTCTCTGTTGAAAATATCATATACGCTTAGAAAAGTTCGGCTATACTTTAATTTATTTCTTCTATTTATTTCTTTTTTGCAGGAGTTTTCTTAGCTGCCGGCTTTGCAGCGGCTTTCTTCGGCTCAGCCTTCTTTGCCGGTGCTGCTTTCTTTTCTGCAGCAGGCTTTGCTTCTGCCTTTGCAGGCTCAGCTTTCTTTACTTCTTCTTTCTTTACTTCTTCTTTCTTCTCTGCCGGTTTTGCAGCAGCTTTCTTCGGCTCAGCCTTCTTTGCCGGTGCTGCCTTCTTCTCTGCAGCAGGCTTTGCAACAGCCTTCTTTGCCGGTGCCTTTTCAGCAGCAGCGAAGCTCTTTACGATCGCTACAGCGCCTTCATCACCTGCAACGGTCAGAACTTCTGCGCCCTTCTTGCCATCCAGAAATGCAACAAAATCATTTCCGTCTGCGATCACTTTTGCATTGTGATCAAAATACTCATACGGCTGAACATCAACCTTTCCATCAGAAACTGCTACATAGAAAGCGCCTTCGCCTTCACCCGTAATATCGATCTGAACTGCAACAGGACCAAAGTTCTTTGCATCTGCCTTCGCAGCCTTCTTCTTTACATAGCCGACGATCTCTTCGTAAGTCATAACTCTCTCCCTTCCTCTGTTTAACACAGATTCCCCTTCACTTTTATAAGCGTTATTCTATAAATACTACAAGGATAAATATATGATTTTTTTCTGTTTTTGTCAACATTTTATTAAATATTTGTGAATAATCACTATGAATTGCATACATCAAAAACACTTCATGCTATAATACAATACACACGAACATCCGAAAATGAGGATTCCCTATGAAAAGATCAGAGATTAAAGAACTCCTGTCACGGCTGGATACGGAATACGGTACCGATATCCCCTGCTACCTGGAACACCAAAACGCATGGCAGCTGCTGATCGCCACGATCCTGAGCGCCCAGTGCACCGATGCAAGGGTAAATCTGGTGACCAAAGATCTGTTTGTCAAGTATCCCGACATAGACGCTTTTGCCGATGCCGATCTTGCGGAGCTGGAGCAGGATATCCATTCAACCGGTTTCTACCATAATAAAGCTCGCAATATCATCGCATGCTGCCGGCGCCTCCGGGACGATTTCGGCGGCGAGGTACCGAAGGACATTGAAAGCCTGACTTCCCTGCCGGGCGTGGGCCGTAAGACAGCCAACGTGATCCGCGGCAACGTTTTCCGCGAACCCAGCGTCGTCGTTGATACGCACGTGGGACGTCTGGCCCGCCGTCTCGGTCTCACTGAAGAAGAAGATCCGGAAAAAGTGGAATACGCTCTGATGAAGGCCATTCCGAAGGATCACTGGATCGCCATCAACACGCAGCTGATCGCGCTCGGCCGCACGATCTGCAAATCCCAGCGCCCCAAATGCGGGGAATGCTTCCTAAAAGATATCTGTAAACATTATAAAAAACTGTAACTCCTTGCCTTCCCCTTGAGGGGAAGGTGTCGCCGCAGGCGACGGATGAGGTGTCCTCGGATGAGGTGTCACCATAACTGACAAATGAGGCGAAAATTAAAAAATCCGGCTGTCTCCATCACAGAAACAGCCGGATCATTTTTCTTAATCGTATTCGGAAATTATTCCTCTTCGATCGCACCTACCGGGCAAGAGCCAGCGCAAGCGCCACAGCTGATGCAGGTATCCTTATCGATCTCAAACTTGCCGTCGCCTTCGGAGATAGCGCCTACCGGGCATCCGCCTGCGCAAGTTCCGCAAGAAATACATCCGTCTTTAATAACATATGCCATTTTTCTTTTCCTCCTGTTTTTCTGTCAGCTAAAACAGCTGTTAATTTAGTCTTCCCCGACCATACTTATAGTAGCATATCGGCATATATTAGTGTTACGAAATCTTGATTAGGTATGTCTAATCCCCTTGTAACTCCTCGCGGCGTTTCCGCACGCCATCCAGGATCACCTTTTTCTTTTCCAGCACCACATCTTTATCCATTGCCGGCACATCTTTTAAGCGGTATTCGATGCCCAGTTTCTCATACTTCGGCAGCCCCATGGTATGATACGGCAGCACATCCAGCGCCTTCAGATTGCTCAGACCGCCAATGAAATAGCCCAGCTTATACAGGTACTCATCGTCGTCCGTGATCCCCGGCACCACTACGTGACGGATCCACACGTCCACATGCTTTTCATCCAGATATTTCGCAAATGCCAGGATCCCGTCATTCGGCTGCTGCGTCAGCCATTTGTGCTTTTCCGGATCGATGTGCTTGATATCCAACATCACCAGATCCGTGATCTTCATCAGTTCATCCAGCTTCTTATTGTACTCGCTCTCACCCGGGTGATACATAATACCGGATGAATCGATACAGGTATGGATGTTGTGCTGCTTTGCCAATGTAAACAGTTCCAGCACAAAATCAATCTGCATCAGCGGTTCTCCGCCGGTCACGGTGATACCGCCGCCCTGATAAAAGCTCTCATTACGGATATACTGCTCGATGATCTCGGATGCCTCCGTCGGTGTTCCGCCTTTCGGATCCCAGGTATCCGGATTGTGGCAGTACGCGCACCGCATCGGGCACCCCTGCAGAAAAACGACAAAACGGACGCCCGGTCCGTCTACGGTTCCGAAACTCTCTGTTGAATGAATTCGTCCTTTCATACATGTAACCTCCCGGTTCTTTCTTGGATGTTTCTATTTTACTACATCTAAAGATACAGTTCAATTAACATATCATTATTTTACGTCTGGGAAATCTCCGTCTTCAATCAGGCCGAGCCACGGGGACGGTTCTCTGGCTTATCGGCGTTCAGTACTGCAATCCGTATTTCTCGTTCATTGCGTGGTCCGGCTGCACTTCCAGTTCAAGGCGGCGGCTGATGATGCCGTGTTTGTAGAGAGTCTGGGAAAGGGCGGAGCCCATGCGGATAACGTGTGGCCAATTGTCCTCGTCCTGGTCTTCTTCAAGGGGAACCACGATCACAGCCTCCGTAAGACCGGCGCTGTCTGCCGCAATGATCTGGTCAATGATGTCCTGATCAATGGCGATGCAGAGCTGCGCATCCAGATTGATGCCGTTCTCCTCCAGGAAGATGCGCTCACCCATACGGGTATTCATCAGGAGCACGTAGAAGATCAGTGGCAGAAGGATCAGTGTTTTCGGCCACTTCGCCAGGATCTGTCCCGCAAACCAAAAGATCACAAGAAATGCATAGAAGCATACACTGAAGATCACGCGGCAGATCTCCAGTTTGTCCGCGCCCACCTTGGCGCAGAGCAGGATCTCGAAAACCACGCATACCAGCATGCAGAAGACAAAGCCGGGCGCCGATACCGGGACATCGCCGGAGATCCACCGGCTCTTTCCATCTGCAGAAGCCGGATGCACCTTAGCGGTATCGCCTTTTTCTGCTGATTGCTGTTTCTTTACAGATCCGGATCCCTTCCCCTTCGCAACCATAGGAAGGATCGAAAAAACCACTCCCACCACCACGATCAGCAGCGACAGCGCCGTGGTCTGCAGATTCAGCTGCCCGCCCCAGGCGAAGAACCCGGAGATGCTCTCGGAGAGTGCAAATCCGCCGGCGCCGTCAGCGCGTCCGCCGTTTGCTTCAAAGACCAAAGACACCAGCCAGAGCCCAACGATGAGCAGATTCCAGAAGGATCTTTCCAGATACAGTTTCAGGCTCTGCTTCCGCTTCACCAGACACAGATACGCATCAAGTACGAGTTCCCCTGCGGCAGGCACCACCAGGATGATGCTGGCGAACAGATTGGAAAACATTGCCAGATAGATGCTCAGGAACAAAACGCCCTTTTTGATCGGGGAAAGATTGCGGATCCCGTCTTTACCTTTGGTCATAAAGAACAGCACCAGGGACGCATTGATCAGATTTGGGATCACATAGTAATAATAGCCCGTCACATTAAAGGTCCAGAACAGATGCTGGTTTCCGTTGTACTGCCGGCGGAAGATGCTGAAATGAAACAGCAGAAAAAGCAGCGTCAGCATATACGCTGCCGCAGAAGAGATCTTCGCTTTTTCGCGGATAAAACTGCGGAACAACATCACATAAACCGTGATAAAAAACGCCACGGATACTGCATGCGCAAGGATCAGCGCATGAATATAATCCAGATGTAATATCGGTATCAGAACGTGTACGCCAAAGTCCGAGACCAGCGACATAAAGGTTTCCGGAAAGACCCTGGCCGGATTCCAGTCCTTCCAGATGGGATAGGCATTTCTTCGCCAGCCAACATACAGCCAGTCATCCATATCATAGGGAACCAGCGGATGAACATGCGCAAAGAACACGGTGGCAAACAAAAAGATACCCATTCCGAATAGCAAACACCACAAAAACGCAGGGGGTGTTGCCACTCCCTGCGCCTGTTCTTTGCTCTTGGTCGTTATCGTCTTACGATCAGAACCGCTCAAGCTATTGCCTCGCGATCAGATCTTCTCGTGGAATGTACGGCTGATAACGTCTGCCTGCTGCTCCGGAGTCAGCTTGATGAAGTTAACTGCATAACCGGATACACGGATGGTCAGCTGCGGATAGTTCTCCGGATGAGCCTGTGCATCCAGCAGGGTGTCTCTGTTCAGAACGTTAACGTTCAGATGATGACCGCCCTTGGTTGCATATCCATCCAATAAAGATACCAGATTGTTGATCTGAGATGTACTTGCTTCTGCCATTTTAATTTTCCTCCTATTAGAATCGATTAAAGATTATTCGTAATCATCCAATCCCTGATGCAGGGTCGGTACGGAGCATGCGAGCGGCGTGCGGGAGCAATCCGTGCAGCCCATGGTCTCAACTTCCTTCTTTGCAGAAGCGTTTTCGTCCACGTCCACATTTACATGACCTACACCGTTGGCAAAACCGCCATCCAACTGCGCTACCAGATCCTGGATCATCTGCTCTTCCGTCATATTCTGATCTGCCATATCGCTTTCCTCCCTTTCCCTTCATCCGTCAGGCTTTGCCTGACACCTTCCCCCCAAAAGGGGGAAGGCAAGGTTTGTGTTTTTACTTATTTCTTGCTCAGGTCTACTTCGATGTCGCCTGCAAATACCTGATCTTCCTTACCCAGGGCACCCGGAATGATGGTAAAGGTATTAGAGATACCATCCTGGCTGTCTTCGAACGGAAGCTTAGCTACGGAAGACAGGGAAGCTACTGCACCGTGAGTATCACGGCCGTGCAGCGGGTTGGCACCCGGAGCAAACGGCTGTCCCTTACGACGGCCATCCGGTGTGTTACCGGTTGCCTTACCATAGGTTACGTTAGAAGTAATGGTCAATACAGACATGGTCGGGAAACCATTTCTGTAGGTGTGGTGACGACGGATCATCATCATGAACTTGGAAACAAGGTCGTGAGCGATCTGGTCAACACGATCATCATCATTACCATACTTCGGGAACTCGCCTGTGGTCTCGAAATCTACGATGATACCGTCCTCATCACGGATCGGCTTAACGGTAGCGTACTTGATTGCGGACAGGGAGTCTGCAACTACGGACAGACCAGCCATACCGGTTGCGAAGTAACGGCGTACGTCTCTGTCGTGCAGAGCCATCTGTGCACGCTCGTAGCAGTACTTGTCGTGCATGTAGTGGATTACGTTCAGAGTATTTACATATACATCTGCCAGCCACTCCATCATATCTTCGAACATCGGCATGAACTTATCATACTCGATCACATCGCCTTCGTACTTACGATACTTCGGACCAACCTGCTTCTTGGATACTTCATCGATACCGCCGTTCAAAGCGTACAGCATACATTTAGCAAGGTTTGCACGAGCGCCGAAGAACTGCATTTCCTTACCAACTCTCATGGAGGATACGCAGCAAGCGATAGCGTAATCATCACCGTGGGTAACTCTCATCAGGTCATCGTTCTCATACTGGATGGAAGAAGACTTGATGGACATCTTAGCACAGAACTCTTTCCAAGGTCTCGGCAATCTTGTGGACCACAGAACTGTCAGGTTCGGCTCCGGAGCTGCACCAAGGTTGTTCAGTGTATTCATATAACGGAAGCTGGTCTTGGTAACCATGTGACGTCCGTCAACACCTACACCACCCAGAGACTCGGTAACCCATACGGGATCGCCTGCGAAGATCTGGTTGTACTCGGGAGTACGAGCGAACTTCACGCAACGAAGCTTCATGATGAAGTGGTCAACGAACTCCTGGATCTGCTCCTCGGTGAAGGTGCCGTTAGCCAGGTCGCGCTCTGCGTAGATGTCAAGGAAGGTGGAGGTACGTCCAAGTGACATTGCAGCACCGTTCTGCTCCTTAACTGCACACAGATATCCGAAGTATACTGCCTGGATTGCTTCCTGAACGTTGGTGGCAGGATTGGAGATGTCGCAG